>CANRNK010000057.1 GCA_947631985.1 uncultured Lachnospiraceae bacterium
GTGAAATCATAAATTTTTGTTTGAGCTTAATATTATAAAAGTATCCATGTCCCAGAGATAGGATTTTCTTTTTCATTGCAACTCCTTTATGAGAGGTTAGAGTTTGTATTTATCACGATATTCGGAGGGAGACAGTCCAACAGTCCGCTTGAAAGTCTTTCCAAAATAATTACCATCCGTATATCCAACTTTTTCAGAAATATCCGTAATTTTATAGCGGGGATCCTGCAATAATTTTTTTGCCCGTTCAATTCGAAAATCCGTCAGATACTGATTTAGTGTCTGTCCGGTTTCACTTTTGAACAGCGTGCAGACGTAGGAAGAGGATAGAAAAACATGTTCGCTGATGTCCTTTACGGAGAGGGAATCATTGGCATAATTTTTGGCAATGTAGTCCTTAATCATATAAACGGTCGAATTTTCTTCCATACTATTTTCACACATCTGAAAAAACAGATGAAGCCGGTCTAAGAGGAGCGCATGAAGTTCCGAGAGCGTTCCGCTGCCAGATATGGTATCCCAGACGGAATACACACTGTCGTCTGTGTGAAGGTGAATGTGGAATCCAAGTGCAGTATCATTCATCGCAATAAATAATTTATAGTATAAATCTTTTACATGATTGGCAAGAATTGTCTGATTTTCTTTTAAACTCAGATAGAGTAAGGCAATGCAATCAAACACCTTTTCGCGTTCTCTATTTGCAATGCATTCGGTAAACTGTGTCAGTATTTTATCATAATCTTCAAATGGTGTTGCAGGATTCTCTTTATTTGGAGGCAAAATGATGCTGTTATATTCGTAAAAAAAGGAGCTTTGAAGTAATAATAATGCAGATTGGTAAGAAATATTTGCTTTCTCAAGCCCGGCTACACTTCGACCGATTGCAATAAAATAGTGACAGATTGGATCCAGTTTTTCGCTCAGAGAAGATAAAAACCGACGAATAGCAATGTCTGGAATAACGGAGGGCGCAATCAGGTGAAGGATCAGGTATTCATCCTGTTTTGTCGTATAGAGAGGATATATGGACTCTTTTTTGCCGTGTAAGGTATAGGAAAAAGGTAAGTCGGATAGAGATTCTTCGAGAGAAAGTTTTCTGATATTAGCAATGCTTTCCGCGAACTTCACCATGACAGTTGTAACATGGGAATGTGCAGAAACAGGAAGATTTAGCTGTTTCAGGGATTGGATCATAGCTGGAAGATCTTCAATCGGATATGAAAGCTGATAAGCAAGCTGGTTTGCCTGTTCCTGTCTGCGGACATAGACCGAGTTCTGGTTGAGCTGCGAAATCTCATAATGTTCAATTGCTTCTTTGACTGCTTCCGTAATTTCGTGAATATCAATTGGTTTTTCTACATAACGAATTGCTTTTAACTTGATAGCAGATTTTAGGTATTCTTTATCGGAGTAACCACTCATAAAGATGATGCTGGAATTTGGGGCGATTTCCCTGATCTTCTCGGCCATCTCTATGCCGTTCATTCTTGGCATCCGAATATCACTTAGAATGATTTCGGGTTTGTATTTTTGAATCAGAGAGATTGCATTGAGTCCGTCATCTGCCTGATAAATATAATTAATATTAAGTGCAGTCCAGTCAATAGAGGACACAAGTCCCTCTCTTGTCAGGTCTTCATCATCCACAATCAGTAACTTCATAATACAATTTCCTCCTGTCTATCGTTCTTCCATCCAAAGGGGGATAGGGATATCTATGGGTAATTGTATCTGACTTAGTATCAAAAAACAAGAAAAACAACAAAAGACAAGAAACAAGAAAAAAATACCCTGTTTCAAATTATTTTCCTATTTTTTCAAAAAGAGTACGATGGTACACTTAGACCATAAAAGAAAGCTTTGTACCAAGGTATGATGGAAGGAGAAATATCGTGTCAGAATATGTTCTCGAGTTAAAAGGAATTACAAAAATATTTCCAGGCGTAAAGGCACTAGATCAAGTGCATTTTCAATTAAAAGCAGGAGAGATACACGCTCTGATGGGTGAAAATGGAGCAGGTAAATCTACTTTTATCAAAGTAATTACAGGGGTTCATAAAGCAGAAGAGGGTGAAATGCTTCTGGATGGGACTGCGGTACATTTTAAGGGACCAAAAGACGCCCAGGCAGTTGGAATTGCGGCAATCTACCAGCATGTTACGGCATACCCCCACCTGACTGTGACTGAAAATATTTTTATGGGACATGAAAAATGTAAAGGTGGCAGAATTCTCTGGGGAGAGATGAACATTGAAGCCAATAAGCTTCTGGCAGAACTGAGTGCTGATTTTGACGCAACAGCAGAAATGGGATCTTTAAGTGTTGCACAGCAGCAGATGGTAGAGATTGCAAAGGCGCTTTCCATGAATGCAAGAATTATTATCATGGATGAACCAACAGCGGCACTTACTAAAAGAGAATCAGAAGAATTATATAGAATCACAGAAAAACTAAGAGACTCGGGTGCATCCATTATCTTTATTTCACATAGATTTGAAGATATGTACCGACTTGCAGACAGAGTGACTGTATTTAGAGATTCACAATATATTGGATGCTATGATGTGAATGGTATTACCAATGAAGATCTGATTAAGGCAATGGTTGGAAGGGAAATCAAAGACTTATTTCCCAAGCCGGAAGTTGAAATCGGTGAAGAAGTGTTAAGCGTCAAGAAAATGAGCAGAACAGGCTATTTCAAAGAGGTTTCTTTTCATGTGAAACGTGGAGAAATCTTGGGATTGACCGGACTTGTAGGCGCTGGAAGAACAGAAGTATGTGAAAGCATTTTTGGGATTTGCAGACCGGACGAGGGAGAGATTTTCCTCAATGGACAAAAAGTGAGTATTACCTGTCCACTTGATGCAATGAAGCTTGGAATTGGGTATTTACCAGAAGATAGACAGAAGCAGGGGTTGATTCTTGACTGGGGAATTGGAAGAAATATTACACTTGCGACCTTAGAGAAGACTTCAAAGCACGGATGGCTTCATGAAAAAAAAGAGAGAGAAATCGCAAAAGAGCTGGCGGAACGTGTTGATACAAAGGCGGTCAGTATTTTCGACAAAGCAAGTTCTCTGTCAGGTGGAAATCAGCAAAAGGTTGTTGTGGCGAAATTACTTGCATCGGATCTGAAGGTTATTATTCTGGATGAACCGACGAAGGGAGTTGATGTTGGGGCCAAAGCAGCGATCTATGAAATCATGGGACAACTGGCGAAGTCAGGATATGCGATTATCATGGTATCTTCAGAAATGCCAGAAATTCTTGGTATGTGCGACAGAATTACAGTTATGTGTGATGGTAAAGTGACAGGAGAGCTTCGAAGAGGAGAAGCAACACAGGAGCTGATTCTGGCAAGTGCAATGGCAAAACACAAAAAAACAAATCAAGAAGTGCAAGAGGTGAAATAAATGAATAAGAAGTTTGATTTGAAAAAATTATCAACTTCGAGAGAGATGAGTCTGATCATCGTACTGATTGTATTGTGTGGGTTTATCCAACTCAGAAACACTACCTTTCTCGGAATGACTAACATAAACGACTTGTTGGTAAATGCATCGATTCTTAGTATTTTGGCACTCGGTATGATGTGTGTCCTCCTGATTGCCGGAATTGACATTTCGATTGGATCGACACTTGCGCTCTCGGGTATGATAACAGGTCTTGTAATGAGAGATAATCCGGGGGTACCGACTTTCTTCCTGTTTGTGATTGCAGTAGTGGTTGGACTCATTTGTGGTCTGCTCATCGGAGTCGTAATATCAAAGGGTGGCGTGATTCCTATCATTGCAACACTGGGTTTTATGAATATTTACAGAGGAGCAACGTACCTCGTTGCCAACAACCAGTGGATTGCAGCTTATCAGGTTCCAGAAGGATTCAAAGCATTTACACTTGGAAAAGTTGGTCCTTTTAATAATATGATTCTTGTTGCTCTAGTCTGCTACGTGATTTTCGCTTATTGCATGAAATTCACCAGAACAGGACGAAAAATATATGCAATTGGAAGCAACGCAGAAGCAGCTAAAATAAGTGGTATTAATATTGATAAGATTAAGATTCTGGTTTATTCTCTTATGGGTGCTTTGTGTGGGCTCAGTGGTGGACTGTGGGTATCAAAATATGCATCTGCGCAAGGAGATGCAGCAAAAGGAATCGAAATGGATGTCATTGCTGCCTGCGTTATTGGCGGAGTCAGTTTAAATGGTGGAAAAGGAACAGTCCTTGGTGTGTTGCTTGGATCAATTACAATTGGTATTCTCAACAATGCCCTTCCCCTGATTAACGTATCCTCTTTTTGGCAGGATGCAATCAAAGGTCTCATCATTATCGCAGCAATTATACTGAATGTGGTAACACAGAGAACGCTTGACAGAAATAATCTGAAGAGGAGGGAGATGTAACATGGAAGCAAAGAAAAGAGTTATTCTGGCGGATCAAAAATTTTCATGGAAAAAATCACTCCTTCAATGGGAAGTATTCTTATTACTGATTTTTATTGCAGTTAATATTATGAATGCATTTGTTTCTCCTTATTATCTGAGTGTATCTGGCTTGTTTACTGCAACGTCCTCCTTTCTTGAAAAAGCATTTGTGGCACTTCCGATGGCCTATATTTTAGTACTTGGAGATATTGACATTTCTGTCGGAGCTACGGTAGCATTATCGTCAGTTATGATGGGTGTCGCCTACGCAAATTTCGGACTTCCCATGATTGTGTGCGTTCTAATCTGTCTTCTGACAGGAACAATCTGTGGACTAATTAATGGGTTGATTTTGTCAAGATTTCCTGAACTGGCACCTATGATTGTAACGCTCGGAACCCAGATTCTATATCGGGGAATTGGAACAATGATTCTGGAAGACCAGGCAGCAACAGGTTTGACAAGCGTAACATGGTTCAGTAATCTTTACTGGGGATACTTAGGACCGATTCCATATATGTTAATTATCTTCGTAATCTGTGCAATTGGATTTGGAGTCGTGTTACACAAGACAACTTTTGGACGCAGGCTCTATGCGATTGGAAGCAATTCTGTTGCAAGTATGTATGCAGGGATTCATGTTCAGAAAATAAGATTAATTGTATTCACACTGACTGGGTTATTTGCAGGTGTTACCGCATTGTTCTTAACCGCAAGAATGGGAAGTACCAGACCGAATATTGCAGAAGGATACGAGCTTGATGCAATTTCCATGGTTGTGCTTGGTGGATTTTCTACATCAGGTGGAAAAGGGAGATTTATTGGAGCAATTATTTCCATCTTCATCATTGGATTTTTAAGATATGGATTAGGGCTGATCAATGTTCCATCCCAGGCAATGCTGATTATTATTGGTGCACTTTTGATTTGTGCAGTTATGTTGCCAAACCTGAAACTGGGACAGTTTTTCAAATCAATCTTCTCTAGAAAAAAGGTAACTGCATAAGGCATAGAGATACGATTTCATTATGATATAGAAGACCCAGGCAGTGAGGCGGGTCGTTTATATAAAAACTATTAACTATTACGATAGGGAGGTATTCAACAAATGAAGAAAAAGTTACTCAGTATTTTACTTTGCACCGCTATGGTTTCTACCCTTTTAGCAGGATGTGGAAGTAAAACAGAAGAAGCTGCACCAGCAGCAGAAGCAACAGAAGCAACAGAAGAAGCAGCGCCTGCAGAAGAAGCAGCAGCTGAAACAGTAGTTGCAGGGGATATGACTGGTAAAACAATTGCAATCCTTGTTAAAAGTGCTGGAAATCCTTACAATGAAAAAGAATCCGCTGGTTTCCAGGAAGTAATTGAAGCATCAGGTGCAACCTGTATTATCAAGTCTCCTGAATCAGCAACAGCTGAAGCACAGATTACAATGATTAATGAATTAGTAGCACAGAAAGTTTCTGCAATTGCAATTGCAGGAAATGATGCAGATGCACTTCAGCCAGCGCTTACAGCAGCAATGAATGCAGGCATTAAAGTTTGTTCCGTTGATTCAGCAGTAAACAAAGACAGCCGTATGGTTCATGTTAACCAGGCTGGTGTTGACCTGATTGGTCAGACACTTGTTAATGCAGTAGCTGATATTGTTGGAGAAGGTGGCGGACAGTTTGCAATTCTTTCAGCAACAAGTCAGGCAACAAACCAGAACGCATGGATTGCAGCAATGGAAGCAGAACTTGAAAAAGACTCAAGAGGTCTTGAATTAGTTAAAATTGCTTATGGTGATGATGAATTCCAGAAATCAGTTGATGAAACGGAAGCATTACTTAAGAACTATCCTGATTTAAAAGCAATTTGTGCTCCTACAACTGTTGGTATCATGGCAGCTGGTAAAGTACTTCAGGATAAAGGTTCAGCTTGTAAATTAACAGGACTTGGACTTCCTTCAGAAATGGCTGATTATATCGGAGCTGATAAATCTTGCCCTTACATGTTCCTTTGGAATCCAATTGACATCGGACGTCTTGCGGGATACACAGCAATCGCTCTTGTGAATGAAGAAATCACTGGTGCAGAAGGCGAAACTTATAAAGCAGGTACTTTGGGAGATTACACAATCGTTGCAGCTGGTGACGGTGGAACAGAAGTTATCTTAGGACCTCCATTTGAATTCAATCCAGAAAATATTGAAGAGTGGAAAACTATATACTAAGAAAAGCGAATTGTAGAAAATACAGTCGTTAGAAAGATTCTAATGCCCACTCTTGACGGAGTGGGCATTTTTAAAAGGAGTTGAAATAGATGATTAAAGGGTTTAAAATGAAACTGTTTGAAGGCCAGGCAGAAGAATATGAAAAGAGACACAATGAGTTATGGCCTGAAATGATTGAAATGATTCATGAACATGGGGGAAAAAATTACACCATATTCTGGGACAAAGAGACCGATACCTTATTTGGGTATCTTGAGATTGAAGACGAAGAAAAGTGGAGCAAGAGTGCGGATACTGCCATTAACAGAAAATGGTGGGATTTTATGGCACCTGTTATGGAGACAAATCCTGACAACAGTCCGGTCTGTATTGATTTGAAAAATGTATTTCATTTAGACTAGCAAAAGTGGAGGAGCAACACATGAGTAAATATTATTTGGCGGTAGATATAGGTGCTTCAAGTGGACGACACATTCTTGGAAGCATAGAAGACGGTAAAATGGTATTAGAAGAAATCTATCGTTTTGAAAATGGTATGAAAAAAACAGGAGATCATCTTTGCTGGGATCTGGAAGCACTCTTTGGAGAACTCCTTGCTGGAATTAAAAAATGTGGGGAAATTGGGAAAATTCCTGCCAGTATGGGAATTGATACTTGGGCAGTTGATTATGTGCTGTTAGATGAAAAAGATCAGGTTCTTGGCAAAACCTATGGATATCGTGATAAAAGAACTCATGGTATGGATGAAATCGTCTATGGAATCCTTCCTCAAAATGAATTATACGCAAGAACTGGAATTCAAAAGCAGATTTTCAACTCGATTTATCAGCTAATGGCCGTAAAGCAGAACCAACCGGAAGATCTTGAAAAAGCGCAGTATTTTTGCATGATTCCGGATTATTTTCACTTTCTTTTGACGGGAGAAAAAGTAACTGACTATACCAATGCTACAACGACACAGCTTGTTAGTCCAACTACAAAAAAATGGGACGATGAATTGATAGAAAAGCTTGGCTTTCCACGCAGGTTGTTTGGAGAGTTATCCATGCCAGGATGTGAAGTGGGTCATTTTACGGAAAGAATACAAGAAGAAGTCGGGTTTGCGTGTAAAGTCGTTCTTCCACCAACGCATGATACCGCATCAGCGGTTCTTGCTGTTCCAGCGGTAGAAGAGGATTTTCTTTATATTAGTTCTGGTACCTGGTCACTTATGGGGATTGAGCGATTAGAGGCAGACTGCTCCAGCGCAAGCATGGATAAGAACTTTACCAACGAAGGTGGATATGATTACAAATTCAGATTTCTAAAAAACATTATGGGACTTTGGATGATCCAGTCGGTAAGACATGAGCTGAAGGATGAATATTCTTTTGCAACATTGTGTGATATGGCAGAACAAAAGAGAGAATTTCCCTCCAGAGTAGATGTCAATGACCAGATGTTTCTGGCGCCGGATTCCATGATACAGGCTGTCAAGGATTACTGTGGAAAAACGAAGCAACCAGTTCCACAGGATATCGGAGAACTTGCGACCTGCATTTATCAAAGCCTTGCGGAAAGTTATGCCAGAACGGTTGAAGAAATAGAATTCATCACAGGAAGAAATTACACTACAATCCATATTGTTGGCGGAGGTTCCAATGCAGAATACCTGAATCTGTTAACTGCTGAAAAAACAGGAATGAAAGTGTTGGCAGGACCATCTGAGGCGACTGCGATTGGGAATCTGACAGCACAAATGATTGCAGATGGAGTTTTCCAGAACGCAAGAGAAGCAAGAAAATCGATTTATCATTCATTTGAAATCAAGAAAATACAGAGCCGTTAGGAATAAAAATAGAGGAAGGGGAAAGCCCTTCCTCTATTTTTGTGTCTCTTTCTCTATTCATTTCTCCATTCCCTTCGATAAGAAAGAGGTGTCATATGCTCTCTTGCTTTAAAAAGGTTGATAAAATGACTGACATGGTTCATTCCAATCTCAAAGGTGATTTCGCAAATTGTGGCATCTGAGTATTTTAATAATTCTTTTGCATGGGAGATTCTGGCGAGAATAACGGACTCCGTGACAGGGATGCCCATATATTTTTTGAACTCTTTTTCAATTGCAAATCGATTCCGGTTGTATTTTTTCTCAAAATAGGACAAAGATAAGTCTTCCCGAAAACGTTGCTCAATTTCCTTCCCTATCTTCTGAATGTATTCGGGAATGTATCGTTCTTCCTCTGTGGTAGAACTGTTTTGTAACAACAATGTTGTTAACAGTTCTGTTAGTAGATTTGAAGCAAGTATTTCTGTTGTCTTGTTGCGTGCTTCCCAGATTGAGAAAAGTGTTTCAAAACTAGTGCGAAAGAGATCAGAATTTTTCAACGTGGAAAGGCAGATTCCTTCTTTTAAAAACAGATCATAATAGCCTCTTGCATTACTTCCGTTGAAATGTACCCATAAAAACTCCCAGGTTTCATCTTGATCCACTGAATACTTATGATGCTCCATACAGTCCAAAAGAATGCAGGTGTTCGCTGTGAGAACGGATTCCTCACCGTGATATTGTAGAAATCCTCTGCCTGAAATGGTATAAAGGATCAAAAAAGAGTTTAAATTCTTGCGTTCTGTGAAATAGGGGTAGAAGGTCTTAAAATAACCAATTTCCTGTACATAGTAAAATGTAGACTTGGCGAGACTGCTTGCAGTAATAATTCTTCGCACAGAATCTTCAGTCCAGGTATAAGAAGCATTTTCTAACATAGCTAGAGAATCTGACATAGTAGCCCTTTCGATTTCAAATGAACAAGATACTGTTATAAAAAAGCAAAAAAGTTGGATGTAATATAAATTTGGATTCATTATAATACTTATAAATAGAGAAAACAAGTAGGATAAAGGAAAAAATGGTAAATAGAGAAAATGAGAAACAAGAGAATGTAAAAAACAAGATAATGTGAAAAACAAGATAATGTGAAAAGCAAGAAGAAGGTTGCAATGTTTAAGAAGAAAGAAACAAGAAGAGTGCGCTAGATGAAGCTAGATTGAGAAAGGGTGAAGAGCAGGATGAAAAACAAAAATTTGAAAAAGGCAAGAATTGGATTGTACTGTGCTGGTTTGCAGTGTTACTGGGATCAGTTTCCTGGGCTAGAAGGAAGACTACTTGAGTATGGTGATTTTATCAGACGAAAAATGGAGGAACTAGGTGCGCAGGTTCATTTTTTTGGTATGGTAGAGGATGAAAAAACAGGTGCGCTGGCTGGTGAGTTTTTTAACAAAGAAAATGTAGACTTAATTTTTGTCCATTCTGCAACTTATGTGACAAGTGCTTCTGTATTACCGGTTCATCAGATTTGTAAAGTTCCAGTTGTGATTTTGAACCTGCAGCCGGCAGCGAGAATTCATTATGAAAATACTACAACAGGGGAATGGCTGGCACATTGCGGGGCATGCCCAGTCCCAGAACTTTCCAATGCATTTCATCGTGCAGGAATTCAACACTTTTTTGTAAATGGACTGCTAGGTCTTTCAAGAACACCTGAGATTTCTATGGCGGATGAGAATACAGAGAACAGACCGGAGGCGATTAAGGCTTGGACGACAATTGCAGAATGGATTCTGGCAGCAAAAGTGAAAAGAAATTTAAAGGGTGCAAGATTTGGTTTTCTAGGAAATACCTACAGTGGAATGCTTGATATGTATAGTGATTTCACGATGTTTCAGGCACAAACCGGTGCACACTTGCAAGTTCTTGAAATGTGCGACCTTGACAAGGCAATGAAGGAAGTAACCAACGAAGAAGTTGGAGAAAAACTAAAAGAAATGGGAGAATTTTTCATCATCAGTGAAAAATCTTCTTCAGATCCCTTAGCACAAAAACCGAGTAGTGAGCAACTTGCCTGGTCCGCAAGGGTGGCAGCAGCGCAGGAGAGACTGGTAAAAGAGTTTGACCTGGATGCGTTGACTTATTATTATCATGGCGCACCTGGAAACGAATATGAGAAATTACAAGGTGGATTTATCGTAGGGCATTCTCTGTTGACAGCAGCAGGAATTCCCTGTGCAGGAGAGGGAGATCTGAAAACATGTCTTGCTATGAAAATATGTGATCTGGTTGGAACAGGCGGTAGTTTTTGCGAAATTGTTGTAACAGATTATGAAGATGGAACCATTCTACTTGGACATGACGGACCATTTCACTTGAAGATTGCGAAGGGGAAACCAATTCTTCGGGGGATGGGGCTCTATCATGGAAAACAGGGAAGTGGAATTTCAGTGGAAGCAAAAGTACGAACGGGTCAGATTACCAATCTTGGGTGTACACAGACAGTGGATGGAAAGTTAAAACTAATCATTTCGGAAGCAGAGTCAACGGATGGAAGTATTATGGCAATCGGAAATACACAGACGCCGGTCAGGTTCAAAAAAGACCCTGATTCCTATATGGATGAGTGGTTTGCACAGGCGCCAACACATCACTTTGCAATGAGTATCGGTCATAACCAATCCTTGTTTTGGAAAGTTGGACAACTTTTGCAGATAGAGACGATCACAATTTAGAATCACAAATAGAAAAAGGCAACTTTGGGTTGTCTTTTTTTTTATCTGTTTTCTTGGTTTTGCGGGCGATTTAACGTGGTATTGTGTTGACATTGGAGGAAAGCAGAGATATAATCAGGGAAGAGAAAAGATAAAACAACAGAAACGGACAAAAAAATAGATAGTTTTTTGGAAGAAAGGAAGCGTATGAGTAAATATTTTGACAGTGAAATTGTGAAATCAACACGTATTGCGCGGCTTGTAGAGGATTTGTATGATCACATGCCAGTCATTGAAGCGGATAGAGCAAGGCTTTTGACTGAATCATATAGACTGACAGAACAGGAACCAATCATTCTTCGACGTGCAAAAGCATTTTTACATATCTGCAAACACATTCCAATCACGATTAGAAGAGAGGAACTGATTGTTGGAAGTGCAACTAAGAGTCCCAGAGGGTGTCAGGTGTTTCCGGAATTTTCCTATTCATGGCTGGAACAAGAGTTTGATACGGTAGAGACAAGATCGGCAGATCCTTTTTTTATTGCAGAAGAGACAAAAAAGGAATTAAAAGATATTTATCGTTACTGGGAAGGGAAGACAACCAGTGAACTTGCACTTTCCTATATGGCACCGGAAACGCAGCTTGCGATGGAACATAATATGTTTACTGTGGGCAATTACTTTTATAATGGGGTTGGTCACGTAACCGTGTGTTACGACAAGATTTTACAGTCAGGTTATGAAGGAATTAAGCAGGAGGCGCAGGAGGCCTTAGACGACTTGCGAGTGTCAGATTCTGACTATCATTCCAGAAGTAGTTTTTTAAAGGCAGTCATAATCAGTTGTGATGCAGCAATGCATTATGCAGCAAGATATGCCAAGCTTGCACTTGAGGAAGCACAAGCCTGCACGGAGGAAGCAAGGAAGAGGGAATTACTTCTCATTGCATCGAACTGCTCGAGAGTGCCAGCGAAGGGTGCCAGAAATTTCTATGAAGCATGTCAGTCCTTCTGGTTTGTACAGATGCTTCTGCAGGTAGAGTCCAGTGGGCATTCTATTTCCCCGGGGCGGTTTGATCAGTATATGTACCCTTATTATAAAGGGGATCTGGAACAAGGAAAGATTACAAGAGAGTTTGCACAAGAGTTGCTTGATTCGATCTGGGTCAAATTAAATGATTTAAATAAAGTCAGAGATGCAGCATCAGCAGAAGGGTTCGCAGGATATAGTCTGTTCCAGAACCTGATCGTGGGTGGACAGAGTCCTGATGGAAGAGATGCGACAAACGATTTATCTTTTATGTGTATTGAAGCCTCAATGCATGTGTTTTTGCCACAGCCGTCTCTCTCAATCAGGGTGTGGAATGGCTCTCCGCATGAGCTTTTGATGAAGGCCGCAACATTGACGAGAACCGGAATCGGTCTTCCAGCGTATTATAATGATGAAGTGATTATTCCGTCCCTGATTAGCAGAGGACTGACCATGGAAGATGCCAGGGATTACAACATCATCGGTTGTGTTGAACCTCAAAAGGCTGGTAAAACAGAAGGCTGGCATGATGCGGCATTTTTTAATATGTGTCGTCCACTTGAGATGGTATTTAGTAATGGAATGGAAAATGGCGTCAGAGTAGGGCTTGCAACTGGTCAGATAGAAGAAATGAAGACATTTGAAGAGGTATTCACTGCTTATAAAAAACAAATGAATTATTTTATTGAGTTGTTAGTGAATGCGGATAATGCAGTTGATATGGCACATTCCATCAGATGTCCGCTTCCATTTCTTTCCGGAATGATTGATGATTGTATCAAACGAGGAAAGAGCGTTCAGGAAGGGGGAGCTGTCTATAATTTTACTGGTCCACAAGGCTTTGGAATTGCGAATATGGCAGATTCTCTGATTGCGATTAAGAAACTTGTATTTGAAGAGAAAAAAATAAGTATGGCAGAATTTGGGCAGGCACTAAAGGACAACTATGGAAAAGGAATTGGAGCAAACCGCGCACAGGAGATTACTTTGGAAGTTGTAAAACAGCTTACCGCTGCCGGGCAGACGATTGACGAGGCACAGATTGCCAAGATTTTTATTACGGCTTTGGATGGTGGCGTATCGGAAGATGCGAAACGTCAGTATGACACACTTCTTGATCTGATTGACCAAATCCCTAAATTTGGAAATGATATAGAAGAGATTGATCTGTTTGCAAGAGAAATTGCTTATACCTATACGAAACCAATGGAACAATATCGAAATCCAAGAGGGGGACAATTCCAGGCAGGACTTTATCCGGTATCGGCGAATGTACCACTTGGTGCACAGACAGGTGCAACGCCAGATGGACGTCTCGCGTTTACACCGGTAGCGGATGGAGTTTCCCCGAGTTCTGGAAAAGACACACATGGCCCTACCGCAGCAGCCAACTCTGTTTCCAAGTTAGATCATTTTATTGCATCGAATGGTACTCTGTTTAATCAGAAGTTCCATCCAACAGCATTGTCGGGACAAAGGGGACTTGAGAACTTTGTAGCCCTGATCCAGGCTTATTTTGAACAAAAAGGAAGTCATGTTCAGTTTAATGTTGTGAGCAGAGAGGTATTAGTGGATGCACAGAAGAATCCGGAGAGCTACAAAGGACTCGTTGTAAGGGTTGCTGGATATAGCGCTTTATTTACATCTCTTTCCCGTTCCCTTCAGGATGACATTATTGCAAGAACAGAACAAGGACTCTGAGGAGAGGCATGGTTACTAACATGAAAAATGAAGTATTACAAACCAGAGGAAGAATCTTTGATATACAAAGATACTCAATCCATGACGGACCAGGAATTCGAACCATTGTATTTTTGAAAGGCTGTTTTCTAAGGTGCCAGTGGTGTTCGAATCCCGAATCACAAGAATATGAGATCCAGACGATGATGGTTGGCGGAAAGCCTAAGATCATAGGACGTGATGTGACAGTGGAAGAAGTGTTGGAGGAAGTGAGAAAGGACATACCATACTATCGGAAATCTGG
>CANRNK010000058.1 GCA_947631985.1 uncultured Lachnospiraceae bacterium
CACCTGAATTCTTTACATAAGCAATAATATTTCCACAGTGTTTACAAATATAATATTTCTGATCCATCCTTAGCTCCCATCTGCGACCTTTGGTCGCGTACAAATAAAGGGGTTGAATGCTTTTATTCAACCTTAGCTCCCTAGTTCTTAATCGATTCGTTATTTACGCTTTGTCAAACTCATCTTTGCCTGCGCCACAAATAGGACATACATAATCTGCTGGAAGATCCGCAAATTTTGTTCCTGGAGCAATTCCATTGTCTGGCTCGCCCGCTGCCTCATCGTATTCATAACCACAAACATTGCAAATATACTTCTCCATTTCTGTTTCTCCTTTCGTATCCTTTGATTTTTTATCTAAAAACAACTCTTTTTGTTGTTTTTTTCCTTTTACGGCTTCCTCCACCCAGGCACTCTTTGATGTGTCCCCAAGAAGCACTGCACCAACAAGTGTATCCTCTACAAAATAGTACTGTTCCATCTGGTCAGCTTTTATCGCCTCTCCATTTACAATCTGGTAATTGATTCCTTCTCTTGTTCCATTATCACCAATCGCGTATAGTGAAGTATTCATTCCGTGAAAGGTAACCGGATACAAATCATGCTGGTATTCCATTCTCTCTCCACATGCATTCGCTCCTGCAACCTTACCCATCTGAGTTGCTTCCGTCCAAAGGGCATAATTCATCCCTTCAAATTCTGCACAATCACCACAAGCATACACATCTCTAAAATTGGTCTGCATATAGGAATCGACCACAATCGCTCTGTTGCATGCTATTCCCGCTTCCACCGCCTGCGCTGTCACCGCTTTGATTCCACAGGAAATCACTACCATATCCGCTGGAATCCTGATGTCCCCTTCAAGTTCTACTGCCGTCACATGTTCCACCCCAAGGATTCCCTTTACTGTTGCATGGGTCATAATCTCAATTCCATGTATCGATGCAATTTCTGTCAGTCTGTCTGAGGTTTCTGCCCCAATCTGTCTTGGCATAATTCTTGGTGCCATTTCAACAACCGTCACTTTTACTTGTTTTTTTGTAAGCTCCCATGCTGTCTCGAGACCTAAAATACCTCCACCAATTACAACCGCTGATTTTGATTGTGCCGCAAGGAGTGCTACTTTTTGGGCATCTTTGATATTCCGGACCGCCACAACCTCTGGAAGATTTGCCCCAACGTAAGGCGGAATAAAGCTGGTTGCTCCTAGTGCGTAAATACACTTATCATATAAAAATGTCATGCCATCTGTTAGGCGAACTTCTTTTTTATCAGGGACTACCGTCTCTACTGTTTTTTCATTTAACAGTAAAATACGATTTTCATCATACCATTCACTTTTTTGTATTGTTAATGATTCTTCCGACAATCCTTCAGACATACTTTTCGTTAACATAGGTCTGTTATAGGGAAGCTCTCTCTCTTCTCCAATTAATAAAATGCCACACGTTTCATTTCTCTCCCTGATTGCTTTGGCAGCACTTAGTGCAGCAATTCCTTTTCCAAGGATCAGAAATACTTCTTTGGTATCACGACGAAAAACGGTCTCTATCTGTTCATATGGCACAAATTGATCAGGACCAACCCCACATACCGGGCAGACCAGAGTTCCTTCCTCCATAATTTCTCCACAGACAAGACACCGCACTAACCTTTTTTTACCAGTTTCCTTTATTGATTCCATAATTCCCCCAAGGTTTATTCAAGTAATATTCTAACGTCTATTCTCGAAAAATGTTGTCTTACAAGTTTCTTCTATCATACCAATAAACTGTTAAATAGACAAGACATTAGTTTTTTCATCTTTTTTACTTTTTATCCCCAAAGGCGCTGATTTCCTGGACTTTATAAAATATACATTTTAATTTAATCGTTTTTTTAAAGTTGTTCGTTGCACTTTTCCAACCTCTGACGTATAATATCTAATGATTGTCACAAGACATATTTAATAGGAAGAAAGGGCTTGAAATGGAACACAACAAATGCACACTCGGAATTGATATCGGTTCCACAACCGTTAAAATCGCTATTCTAGATCATAAAAATCAATTGCTGTTTTCAGACTATAAACGGCATTTTGCAAATATACGCGAAACCCTGTCAGACCTTTTGAAACAGGCTTATGCAGAGCTTGGGAATATCACTCTATATCCTATGATTACAGGCTCTGGTGGACTTACACTTGCACATCACTTGGAGGTTCCTTTTACGCAGGAAGTCATTGCTGTTGCAACTGCCTTACAGGAACTGGCACCTAAAACAGATGTTGCCATTGAACTTGGTGGCGAAGATGCAAAAATAATCTATTTTGAAGGTGGGAACGTTGAGCAGCGTATGAATGGTATTTGTGCCGGTGGTACAGGTTCTTTTATTGACCAAATGGCTTCTTTGCTTCAGACGGATGCTTCCGGACTGAATGAATACGCAAAGGATTACCAGTCTCTCTATACCATAGCTGCAAGATGTGGAGTATTTGCCAAATCTGATATTCAGCCACTTATTAATGAAGGAGCTACAAAAGAGGACCTCTCCGCTTCTATTTTTCAGGCTGTTGTCAACCAGACCATTAGTGGACTTGCCTGCGGAAAGCCAATTCGTGGTCATATCGCATTTTTAGGTGGGCCACTTCATTTTCTCTCAGAATTAAAATCTTCCTTTGTCAGAACCCTCAAACTGGATGAGGAACATATCATTGAACTGGATCATTCCCACTTATTTGCTGCAATTGGATCTGCTTTGCATGCAAATGATAAGGTTTCTGTCAGTATGGCTGAAATGGTGAAAAAACTGGATACTGATATTAAAATGGAGTTTGAAGTCGAACGAATGGAACCCCTCTTTGGCTCTCCAGAGGACTATGATCTATTTCAACAACGCCATGCCACAGCAAAAGTTGTCGCTTCAGAATTGACACAATATAGTGGTAATTGTTTTCTAGGCATTGATGCCGGCAGTACCACTACAAAAGTGGCACTTGTTGGAGAAGATGGTTCTCTTTTGTATTCTTTTTATAGCAATAACAATGGAAATCCTTTGAAAACTGCAATCTCTTCTTTGCAGGATATCTTTGATCTGATGCCTGAAAATGCAAGAATTGTAAGGTCCTGTTCAACAGGATATGGCGAAGCTCTTATGAAAGCAGCTTTCCTCCTGGATGATGGTGAAGTAGAAACAGTTGCACACTATTATGCCGCTGCTTTCTTCAACCCTGATGTCGATTGCATTCTTGATATTGGTGGCCAGGATATGAAATGCATTAAGATCAAGAATCATACTGTAGATAGTGTACAGTTAAATGAAGCCTGTTCTTCGGGATGTGGCTCCTTTATCGAAACATTTGCCAAATCTCTTAATTACAGTGTACAGGATTTTGCAAAAACAGCTCTTTTTGCCAAACATCCAATTGATCTTGGTACGAGATGTACCGTTTTTATGAATTCAAAAGTAAAGCAGGCGCAAAAAGAAGGAGCTGAAGTCTCTGATATTTCTGCTGGGCTTGCATACTCTGTTATTAAGAATGCTTTATTTAAAGTAATCAAAGTATCCGATGCGTCCCAGCTCGGGAAACAGATTGTGGTGCAGGGTGGAACTTTTTATAACGACGCTGTCCTTCGCAGTTTTGAAAAAATTGCAGGCTGTGAAGCAATCCGCCCAGATATTGCAGGAATAATGGGTGCTTTTGGAGCTGCTCTGATCGCCAGAGAGCGTTATCAGGAAGGGATGAATACCACCATGCTCACTTCCGAAAAAATTGATTCCCTCGAATTTTCTACCAGCATGGCAAAATGTAAAGGTTGTACCAACAATTGTCGTCTGACTGTCAATAAGTTTTCTGGGAACAGACAGTATATTTCTGGAAATCGTTGCGAACGTGGTCTTGGAAAAATCAAGAATGAAAAAATGATTCCAAACTTATATGATTATAAATTAGAACGATTCTTCACCTATGAATCGCTTCCAATTGAGCAGGCTCCCCGTGGGCTTGTCGGAATTCCCCGTGTTTTGAATATGTACGAAAACTATCCTTTCTGGCATACTTTTTTCACACAGCTTGGCTACTCAGTGGTCTTATCACCTGTTTCAACTCATAAAATATACGAACTTGGAATTGAATCAATCCCAAGTGAGTCAGAGTGTTACCCCGCAAAGCTTGCACATGGTCATGTTATGTGGTTATTGCGTCAGGGACTCAATTTTATTTTTTATCCTTCTCTCTTTTATGAAAGAAATGAGTTTGACGAAGCAAACAACCATTACAATTGCCCTATCGTTACCTCCTATTCAGAAAATATCAAAAATAACATGGATGAAATCAAGCAGCCGGGAATCCTGTTTAGCAATCCATTTCTGTCATTTCGGGATGAAGCAGTCATTACACAGGCATTGACGCAGGAATTTTCTTCTATTCCATCTGCTGATATTAAAAAAGCTGTCCATAATGCATGGTTTGAACTAAATCTTGCACATGAGGATATCCAGAAAAAAGGGGAAGAAGTTCTTCAATATCTGGATGAAACAGGCAGACGCGGCATTGTGCTTGCTGGCCGCCCATATCATATTGATCCAGAGATTAATCACGGGATTCCAGAACTGATTACATCCTATGAAATAGCAGTCTTAACAGAGGATTCCATTTCCCATCTTGCAAAACCAGAACGTCCTCTCATTGTATCTGACCAGTGGATGTACCACTCAAGACTATACGCAGCAGCTAGTTATGTAAAAACAAGAGACAATCTTGATCTGATTCAGTTAAATTCTTTTGGTTGTGGTCTTGATGCAGTCACAACAGATCAGGTAAGTGATATTTTATCCGATTCCGACAAAATATATACCTGTTTGAAAATTGATGAAGTCAACAATCTTGGTGCTGCAAGAATCAGGATCCGTTCTCTTTTATCTGCGATTCAAGTAAAAGAAAAAAATGTTTCTAAAAGAGTCATTCGCTCTTCTGCTATGAAACGTGTTCTTTTTACCGAAAAAATGCGAGAAGAATATACCATTCTCTGCCCTCAGATGTCGCCCATTCACTTTGATATCCTACAGCCCGCTTTTCAGGCGTGCGGATATCGATTTGAAGTGTTGAACAATGATAATAAAAAGTCCGTTGATATGGGCTTAAAATATGTTAATAATGATGCCTGTTATCCTTCCCTGATTGTAGTTGGACAGATTATGGAAGCCGTTTTATCTGGTCAATATAATACTGACAAACTCGCGATTATCATGTCACAGACGGGTGGTGGATGTCGTGCTACCAATTATATCGGTTTTATCAGGAGAGCCTTGGAAAATGCTGGATATGGACATATTCCGGTTATTTCCCTTTCTTTATCGAAGCTGGAACTTAATCCTGGATTTCAGATTTCTGCAAATCTGCTTCTTCGTGCCGTATATGGTGCTATTTTTGGCGATATTTTCATGCGCTGTGTTTACCGCATGCGCCCCTATGAAAAGGAAACAGGTTCCGTCAATGCTGTACATGAAAAATGGAACGAACGCTGTAAAGAGTTTGTCTCTGCAAAGAAAATGTCATTCTTTACATTCCAGAAGATGTGTCGTGAAATGATTCAGGAATTTGATCAGATTCCACTTCTTGCAATCAAAAAGCCAAGAGTCGGTGTTGTAGGTGAAATTCTTGTTAAATTCTCTCCAGTAGCGAACAATTCACTTGTGACTCTCCTGGAAGCAGAAGGTGCCGAAGCAGTCGTTCCAGATTTAATTGACTTTATGTTGTATTGTTTTTACAATCAGATTTACAAAGCAGAACACCTTGGTACCAGTAAAAAATCGGCATTTGTTTCAAAGCTTGGAATCAAAGCAATTGAATGGTTCCGCTCTGCCGCACACAAGGCCTTTGAATCCAGTGTACATTTCCATCCACCTGCAAAAATTGCAGATTTGGTTGCTTACGCCAAACCCATTGTTTCCATCGGGAACCAGACGGGTGAAGGATGGTTCTTAACCGGAGAAATGATGGAACTGATTCACAGTGATGTTCCAAATATCGTTTGTACCCAGCCATTTGGTTGTCTTCCAAACCATGTTGTTGGAAAAGGTGTCATCAAAGAAATCCGTCACCAGCATCCCTTCTCTAATATTGTGGCAATTGACTATGATCCAGGTGCAAGCGAAGTAAATCAGTTAAATCGTATCAAGCTCATGCTCTCAACTGCAAACAAAAACCTGGCAAGACAGCCAGAATAATCATACTATTTCGAGCAATCAAATGGGCCATTCCTGTTCTTCTATCAGAACAGGAATGGCCCATTTTTATGGCTCTTTTAATTAAAATTATAGTTTGTTACGATAGGTTCTCTCTTCAATGCCTGATCATTAAAGTATTCATAAAACGAAAGTCCAAGAAAGCTTCCTGTGATATTAAACACATTATCATACCCACTATTTTGCAGTGCCATAACTGCATTATAACTTCTCTGCCCTGTCCGACAGTGCAGGTAGACGGGTCTGTCTTTTGGAATCTCACTCATTCTGTCTCTGAGCTCACTTAATGGGATTGAAATCGAACCCTTAATCTTACCATACTCCAATTCATATTTTTCTCGTACATCAACAATGAATTCACCCTGCTCTACCAGTCCTCTTACCTTATCAACTCTTACCTGCCTGAATAAACCTTGCAACAGGTTAGTCCCTATGTAGCCAGCATGATTCACGATATCTTTTGCGGTAGAAAATGGAGGTGCATAACACAGTTCAAGATCCTTTAATTGTTCCAGTGTTCCATTCATCTTAATCATCGTTGCAATAATGTCAATCCGCTTCGTGACATCCCCTCTTCCTATTGCCTGTGCACCCAGGATGCGTCCAGTAGGTTTTTCAAACAGTAGTTTAAAGTGCATTGGGGCTGCGTCAGGCATAATACCAACCTTGTCAGACAAAATCAAATGAACAACATCATACTGAATATCCATCTTCATAAATTCAATCAAGGCTTCGTTGAGTCCTGTAGATGCTCCATTGTATCCAAACACCTGGATTGCCGAGGAAGCAATATATCCTTTGTTTTTTGTGTGTTCTCCGTTTATGTGCTCAGCAACAGCCCTTGCTTGTTTCAATGCAGGCCCCGCAAGTGAAATTTTTGCAGGTTGACCTGTCAATACATTTCTTACTTCAATTGCATCTCCTACTGCATAAATATCTTCATTCGACGTTCTGTAGTTGTCATCTGTCCAGATTGCACCTGTTTCACCAATGGTAAGCTCTGCCGCTTTTGCCAGTCTTGTTTCCGGTGCTACTCCGATTGCAAGTACCACCGCATGAGCCTTCACTTTCTGCCCAGATGCCAGAACAACAATGTTCTCTTCAAACTGATTTACTTTATCACCCAGGATTAAACGGATTCCATTGTCTGCTATTTCTTTGTGTAAAATCTGAACCATATCATAATCAAATGGACGTAATATCTGGTTCATCGCTTCTATCAGGGTCACCTGATATCCTGCATGTTTTAGGTTTTCAGCCACCTCTATCCCAATAAAACCTCCCCCGATTACCGCGACTTCTTTCTCAGGAAGGTGTTTTACAAATTTATTCAGGGTATCAATATCAACTACATTACGGACTGTAAATGTTTTTACCCGCTCTATCCCTGGTATGGGTGGAACGATTGGAGCTGCACCCGGAGACAAAATCAGCTTATCATAGGTTTCATGATATACTTCTCCAGTCTGAAGGTTTCTTACTTCAATCTCTTTTGCCTCCTTATTGATGCCAATTACCTCACTTAGGGTCCTTGCTTCAATACGATATTGGCTTAAGAAAAGTTCCGGATTCATTAGCACCAGATCATCTGCTTCCTGAATGATTCCGCTCAAATGATATGGAAGGGAACAGTTCGAAAAGGAAACATGTGGTCCCTTTTCAAACATAATAATCTGGTCTTCTTCACTTCGTCTCCGGAGTCTTGCTGCAGCAGATGCGCCACCCGCTACTCCGCCAACTATGACTATTTTTTTACTCATTTTTCCACTCCTTTTATTTTTTTCCTTATTTTCTTTTCGTCCCAACGTAGGAACCCATTCCGCCTGCAACATTCACGACCTGATACCCAAGTTTAGAGAGCATTTTACAGGCACCACCACTTCTTCCACCCGACTGGCATAGAATGTAATATTCCTTTTCTTTGTCAAGGTATTGGTCCGGTGCATTCAACAGAGTGCCCATCGGTATATTTTTTGCAGTTTTCAGACTTCCACTTCTATATTCATAGGGTTCTCTGATATCAATAATACT
Source organism: uncultured Lachnospiraceae bacterium (assembly GCA_947631985.1). Lineage (GTDB taxonomy): Bacteria > Bacillota > Clostridia > Lachnospirales > Lachnospiraceae > SZUA-378. The sequence continues at coordinate 8,260 of CANRNK010000058.1, forward strand.
TGCTTTTCCAATCAGACCATCCATATCATTTACATGTACCGTTTTTCCTGCTTCTTTTACCATAAATCCAAACATATTTTTCTCCCATCTGCGACCTTTATTCGCTTAAAAACCAAAGAGTTAAACGTAATTGATTTCACTTTGATTTTACTGTGATTTTATTGTTATGAATTTATTATAGGCAAAAGACAATTCCTTCTCTGTGACTAAATCACCACGAGATGATCTAGTAGATTTCTGGCCTGTCTGATTAATTCCGGGTCAGTCCTCCAGATTGAATATTCACTGTAGCATTGAATTCCCATGTTCACACTTTCATTGCGATATAACATGGCACTTTCTATTACTTTTTTCCCAGACATATGAAAAGTCCTTACTCCAGCTTTAAAAAGTTCAGGTATCTGTTCTGCATTCACTCCAGCACCAGCCATGATCTCTACAGTTCCCTCTGCTTCCAGAATCAATTCACGAAGTGTATCGATTCCCTTTGTAGCAGTATCCTTTCCGCCTGATGTTAAGATGGTTTGAATTCCCAAATGCTTGACTGTTTTCAAAGATTCAAACAGACTAGACGTCATATCAAATGCCCGGTGCAGAGTCACTGACATTCCTCCTCCCACTTCTAGTAATCCTTTCATTCTATCTACATCCAGATTCCCTTTTTGATCTAGCATTCCAATTACCATTCCCTGCGCACCTGCTTCTCGAAACATCTTAATTTCCTGACACATCACAGAATATTCAAGGTCCGTATATAAGAAATCACCAAATCTTGGTCTGATTAAGATATGAATGGGAAGGTTAACCTGTTTTCTGATTTCCTGCAATAATGCAATGGATGGTGTTGTTCCACCAATCATGAGATTGGCACAAAGTTCTAACCGGTCTGCTCCCCCATTTTGTGCTGCAATCGCTGATTCCACAGAGTCAACACATACTTCTAATAACATGATTCCTCCTCTTCCTGTAGCTTCCTGGTTAGCTCTGAAACAATTGTTTCACAAATCTCATGGGTCAGAATACTATCCCTATCTTCCTCCATGAAACCATGATTTCTTCCAATATCCCGTAAAAATTTATCTGTGATCTGCTCAAAACCTCTTCGATATAAAATTGGAGTCCAGTCATCGTATTTTTCATTCTGAACCACTCCATCCTTATAAATTGTAAGTCTGTCGAGGTCTTCTAATGTCCATTTTTCTCCTGGGCAGATATACTCAATTCGTTCCTCTGCTTTTCCAGATTCCCGGTTCATAATGCCAATTGCAACACCATTTTCCCCAATTAACTGAATTGTTACTGAAACAAGCTGACCTTCCTCTATTTTCCCCTGTACCTGAACATGTTTTATTGTTTCATTTTGTAAAAATCTCATGGTATCTACAACATGGATAAAGTCATCAAAGATGTAATGTCTGATATCTGCTGGCAGGAGTTCCCGATTCTTCTGATAAATAATAACATCCGATGAGGCAAGATTACTCATTTCTCTGATAAAAGGTACTCTTCTCCGATTAAACCCTGTTCTGAAAATAACATGATTTCTTTCTGCAATATCATATAATTCAGCCACTTCTGTAGCATGGTAAGAGACTGGTTTATCTACATACACCGGAATATGATGCTCCATTAATTTTTTGCAGATTCCATAATGGGCTTCCGTCGCCGCATGCACAAATGCAGCTTCTACCTTTGCTTCAAATAACGCTTCCATATTCGTTACATAAGTAATTCCTTTGTATGTTCCACAAAGCTCCTGAAGAAGTGCTTCATTTCGGGAACAAAGTATTATTTCAATGTCTTTCTTTACCGACATAACTGGAAGATATGCTTTTTGCGCAATATCTCCTATCCCAATCATTGCAACCTTCACTGTATCGCCTTTCCAGAGCACCTTTTGGTGCTCTTGCACACGTTGTGCTCTTGCATCTGTGCTCTACCTTACTGAAATTTCTTCCTGTATTCTTGCTTCGCAGGACTTCATTGCTTCAATCGTTTTTAACATCAGCAGCTCCAAGTCCCATCCAAGTCTGTCTGCTCCGATTTGGATGATTTCTCGTGAACATCCAGCTGCAAACCGTTTGTCTTTGAATTTTTTCTTCAAACTACCCAGTTCAAGATCCATTACACTTTGAGATGGACGCATCCTGACTGCAGCACCAATCAGCCCTGTCAGTTCATCTGCCGCAAACAAGATTTTTTCCATCTGATGCTGTGGTTCAAGGTCACTACAGATGCCAAATCCATGACTGCAGATAGAGTAGATCATATCCTCTCCCACACCAGCTCCTTTTAACAGTTCTGCCGCCTTCTTGCAGTGTTCCTCGGGGTATAGCTCAAAATCAATGTCATGTAATAACCCTACCATGGCCCAGTACTCTGCATCTTCTTGAAAACCCAGGTCTTTTGCGAACCATTCCATAGTTCCCTCAACAGTAAGTGCATGTAAAATGTGAAACTCTTCCTTGTTATACTTTTTTAGCAGATTGAATGCCTGTTCTCTCGTTAGGTCTGTTTTCATTCTCAGCTCCCTCCACGACCTTTTGTCGCGTACCTTTTTTTATATTTCTATCTTTAAATTTTTATATTCACCTTATTTTATCACTTAACTTTCATTCTTTCATCAAAAAGATGAATAATTCAAAAAGAAATCTCTCAAACGTAACTCTTGACGAAATTCGGACGGTATCATAGGATTAAATTAATGAAAAAAACTCTGCGAAATGAGGTTCTATGAAAAACGAATTTGAATATATCAATCATGGACAAATCCAGAATTTAAAGGTATTTCTGGTGAATCTTGAATATAGAAGTCCCCATATCCACAGCGATCTAGAATTGATTTATGTTCTGGATGGTTCTGTCTCGCTACAGTCACGTACTGCTTCCCTACGTCTTTCAAAAAATCAATTTGCCCTTTTAAATCCTTTTCAGGTTCATGAGCTTCAGGCAGATTCAAATGCGTTAATTCTTGCTTTTCAGATTAGTACAAAGTTCTGCAAAGACTATTATCCACAAATCCTTGATCTTGAATTTGATTTTTGTATTGGAAGCTCATATATGCCTTCTGAAACCGCTAAATTATGCTTCTCAATTGCAACAATCCTTGCATACCATTATTTTTTAAAAGAAAGTGGATATGAATTACATTGCATGGGTTTGCTGAATTTATTTTTTTCACTTTTAGTACGTAATGTTCCTTTTCAAACCATCTGTGCTGAGAGCCGCTCAAGTCACATTCTAAAAAACGAACGTATTGGTAGAATCGTGACTTATCTTGAAACGCATTATCAGGAAAAAATACTTCTCACAGAACTTGCTGATTTAGAAAAATTAACCATTCCTTATCTTTCCCATTTCTTCAAAGACCAGCTTGGAATGTCATTTCAAGAGTACCTGGCTGATTTAAGATGTGAAAAAGCCCGTCAGCTTCTTTTGCTGACGGACTATAATCTCACAACAATCAGTATGGAAAGTGGTTTTTCTGGCCTTAAGTATTTGAATCAGGCTTTCACTAAAAAGTATGAGTGCACTCCCACACAATACCGCTCTCTTACAAAAAGCGAATACTCTAACTCAGGGCAGATTTCTGTCGCAAATTCACAGGATTTTTTATCTGCACAGACAAGCCTTACTTGTCTACAGCCCTACTACCAAGATGCAACCTGGCTCCTTGCAAGTCCAATCCTTGGAAACTTTTTTGATTCTAACATCCCAATTTAGATTCTATCACAGACAAAAAGTTCCATTTTTTTCCTGGTCGCCTGATAGATGGCCTCTGTCTGAAGTGGAATTAAATCCGTGCTGCAAGTGACTCCATTCTCCAACGCTTTCTTGCAAGCCATAGCTCCTGCAACATTGATATCTGTAAAGATATTAATCTTACTGATGCCACATGAAATTGCCCGTTTAAAATCCTCATCACTTAAACCTGATCCTCCATGCAGTACGAGTGGCGTATTGATACTGGATGCGATTTTCTCTATCCTTGCAAAATCAAGCTTGGGGGCCAGCTTATATGCTCCATGTGCTGTACCTACTGCAATCGCAAGTGCATCCACACCAGTTCTGTCAACATAATCCCGTGCCTGTTCAGGGTCAGTGTAAAAAGCCGTTGGATCTTCTAAATGATTCTTCCCTTCTGCTGATCCCTCATTGTCCCCCACATGTCCCAATTCTCCTTCCACAGTGGCGCCAAACTGATGTGCGATATAGGTTAATTCTTTTACCTTTCGAACATTTTCTTCATAAGTATCTGTTGAACAGTCATACATAATAGAAGAAAAACCGAGCTTCAGTGCCTGAATACATTTCTCAAAAGTAAGCCCATGATCATAATGAATGACAACCGGGACTTTTGCTTTTTGGGCAAGCGGAACCAGAAACCACGCCACTTCATCAAGAGGTCCATATGGAAGTAATACTTCAGCTGTACCAACGATGACTGGAATCTGCATCTCTTCAGCTGCCCTTATGATTCCTCTTCCCATCTCCATATTTACTGCATTAAATAATCCAACCGCATATTTATTTTTCCTTGCAGGTAGTAACACATCGTTTAAATTCGCAATCATTTAATCTATCCCTCCTAAATTTGCATGCTTATTCATGCACTTTTTCCCATCCAGCTTCAATTTTCTCTTCTAATACTTCAAACGGCAATAACCCGCCAAGTGCATCATACGCGCTGACACAGGAAGCTCCGGTTGCCGCAGCAAGTTGTACACACCGTTCAAATGATCTTCCCGATAACATTGCGGTTAAAAAAGCGGCAATACTGGTATCCCCTGCTCCAGTACCAGACAAAATCCGATCCGGCTGATAGCTTTTCTCAAACCCTTCCTGATTTGCCCAGCTTTTTGTATCAATAAAAGCCCGGCTTCCTATCTGGGAAAGCACTTCTTCTCCTGCTGTTCTATAATACATTCCAGGTGCTCCACACTTGATCAAGACTACTTTTGCTCCCATTTCCATTAATTCATCCGCAAGTGGAACAACATCTCTCTTAATCTCTATCATACTTGTAATATCCGTCCCTTGTGCTTTTTGCATCCACTCCTGGTAACGCTCCGGTTGCAACATGCTACAGAGTTCTTCCACACTGGGCACAAAAAAATCTACAAGTGGTAACACTCTCTTTAACACTAATTTCCAGTTAACGGCTCCTGCCTCGCTATTTGGGTCTACGGCTGCAAAATCAAGCGAAGTTGCCATTCCTATTTCTTTTACTTTTCGAAAGATTCTAAGGAGTTCTTCTCCATCATCCTGATATATTTTTTTCATAATTGGAGGATATCCAAAGTGAAACAAACTGGCATCTCTTATACTCTCAAAATCAATATCATCATAACAAAAGGTTTTATTCGCACCTGCGTCATGTAAAAAAATCCGGTCTACTCCAGGAATCGCAATCACAATGGAATACGAAGTTGAATTATCTTTCGCAACAATCATATCATGTCCACCATCATACCCATACTCTTTCATGATGTCCAAAATCAACCTTCCGAATTCATCTTCTCCAATTTTACCAAG
>CANRNK010000059.1 GCA_947631985.1 uncultured Lachnospiraceae bacterium
GCAATCCCACCACTCATCATAACCAGCTTTTTTTCTACAATAATCACCCCTATAATACCACAGACAACACTCGCAAGAAGCCCTGCTATCACCGCATTTTGTAAAAAACGATACGTCAATAATGCCTCTAACATTTACAGTGCCCTCCTTCATGCTCCTTCAATACCCTGTGAGGCACCCCGTGCGCCACAAGTTCTACCGGACATCCATACATCTGATTCACAATGCCTTCACTCAGTTCCGGTTCTCCGTGATACACAAGCGTCTCATTCAGACATGCAAGCTTGCTAATATTGGAAGAGACCGCCATCATATCGTGGGTAACCATGATAATTGTCATCTCCTTGTTAAGATTTCCGAGTAGTTCATAGATCTGTTGCCTGGAAACCGCATCCACACTTGCCGTTGGCTCATCCAATAACAAAAGATCTGGATGCACCGCCAATGCCCTTGCAATCAGCATTTTCTGAAACTCTCCGCCTGAAAGTGCCTGAATACTCCGATCCGCCAATTCCACCATCCCAACACGCTCCAACTGCTTCATTGCATCCTCTCTGTCTTCTTGGCGATATTGAAAAAAAGGATGAAATCCAGCCCTCATATGACCCGCCAGCACAACCTCCCTTACCGTAATCGGGAAGCGCCTGTCTATTGTAGAAAACTGTGGGACATATCCAATTCTTTTCAAAGCATTGCTCTCCTGTCCAAAAAAAGTAATTTTGCCATCTACAGGTTTCACAATTCCAAGCATTGCTTTTAACAGAGTCGACTTCCCTCCACCATTCGGTCCCATAATTCCCAGGAATTCGCCTTCTTCTACTTCCAGATTAACATTCTTTAACGCCAGCGTATTCCCATAATAAACTGATATATGATTCACTTCTACTATTTTTCCCATTATTCCATTGCCTCTGCCATCACAACCGCCATTTTCTTCAGATTCTCGGTATAGTTGGCTGCCAGCGGTTCAAGCCCTGCAGTCTTCCCTCCGATTTCCTCAGCATACGCCTCAGACTGGCTACTGTCGATTTCTTCCTGATAAAAAATCACCTTAATATTCTCTTCCTTGGCCAAGTCAATCATTTCCTGCAAATGTGCCGCAGTCGCCTCTTTCCCCTCTTCTTCCAAAGAAAACATTTCCAGGTCATACTCCTCGGCTAAATAACCAAATGCAGGGTGAAACACCACGAACTTACGATTCTTAATTCCCGCAAGCGATGCTCTTATTTCGGCATCCGCCTCTGCTAATTCTTCCAGATATGCCTTTGCATTCGCTTCATAAAATGCGCTGTTCTCCTCATCAAGAGAACTCATCTCTGCTGCAATCTGCTCCACCATAACCATCACACGCTTAGGAGATAACCAGATATGTGCATCTCTTTCCCCATTTTCAAAAGTCAGATCAGGATACACCTTGGCAACTGCCTCATGAAGTGCAATCGTCTTTACCTCTCCTGCCATCGGTAAAATATACGCTTCCTCAACAGGCGCCCCAATCGCAAAATAAAGTGACGCATCACTAAACTGCTCCATCTCCATCGGCGACGGCTCATACGTTTCAGGACTACTTCCCGGAGGCACAAGCGTAACCACATCTACCTTATCCTTACAAACCGCTTCCACAAACGTCTTCTGTGGCACAATCGTTACCGCCACAATCAGCTTCCCCTGACCCGTTCCATCCAATGCCCCGGATTCTGCACCAGCCTCTGCTTCCGTCCTGCCGCATCCTGCTAACAAAAAAGCCCCCATCAGTAGCAAACCACCCAGTCTTATCCTGCTTGTTCTTATTTTTATTTTTTTTATTTTTTTTATTTTTACTCTTTTCACTCCAGATTCTCCTATCTCCACGGTTCTGTATCATCATTAATCTCAATTAAAAAAATGCAAATGCAATTGGTTTGCATTTGCAATTATAATTTATTTTATCCACACTGTCAATCCAGCCCAAACATTTTAACCAATTAATACTTTTTCCACACGCCTTTTACTTTTGCCTTTTACTTTTGCCTTTTGCTTTTTCTTTTTACTTTTACCTTTTACCTTTTACGCTTGCTTCCTGTTTTATACGCTTTCCTCTTGTTTAAATACGCGTTATCCGTTTTCTGACCGCTGTGCGCACTTTCTCCACCTTGCCAGATGCACCCACTCAAAATGCGTTTCAAAAAGGAGTTTCTGGCTCCGTTGGTACTTGGGCTCAGTACCATCGAGCCCTATGTACCACTACGGAGCCAATAAGCGCAAGCGCCTCCTACTTTGAAACCATTTGAGTGGGCGCACCTCACTACCTCGGCAAATGTAGCGCACTTGCCCTTAATGCACTTGGAAAAGCGCACTTGCCCTTAGTGTGCTTGGAAAAGCTCACTTGCAGAGCCACTTCTCAAAAATCTCCGCAGCCGGCATCGGTCTCGCAAAATAATACCCCTGCACCTCATCACAATGAATTGCCTTAAGACACTCCCACTGCTCCCTGGTCTCAACCCCTTCTGCAATCGTCTTCATGTTACGCGTCTTTGCAACCGTAATTGCTGTCTGCACAATCGTTTTATCATAAACATCCGTTTCTATTTTATCAATCAAAGGCTTCGCAATCTTAATTCTGTCAATTGGCAGATGCTTTAGATAATAAAGGGAAGAATATCCTGTTCCAAAATCATCCATCGCAATACTAATTCCCATTTCATGAATCCTGATTAACTTAGATTTAATTTCCCGATTCTCTTCTAACTGGCTACTCTCTGTAATTTCAATTTCTAATCGAGCAGGATCTATCTGATACCGAATCAGCATCTCTGAAAGATTCTGAATAAAATCACGTTCCAGCAACTGTTTCGCCGATACATTGACAGCCATTTTATAATCACCATCACACAGTTCATCCCACTTCGCCAACTGTTCTAGCGCTCGTTCCATGACCCAGTATCCAATCGGAATAATATACCCCGTTTCTTCTGCAATCGGAATAAACTCCCCTGGAGAAATCATAGTTCCATCCGGCGTTTTCCATCGAAGAAGTGCTTCCATTCCATAGATTTCGCCTTTTTCTATCGTCACCTGCGGCTGGTAGTGCAAGGAAAACTCTTCATCAAAGCACACTTTTTTTAACAATAACTCAATCCTGTTTTTTCTGGAAACCTGTGCTTCCAGTTCATGATCAAAGCTTTGTACCTTATTATATCCGTTCTTTCTTGCTTCTGACATCGCAATATCTGCATGTCTGATCAACTCTGCTTTCGTAGACGAATCCGTTGGATAAATAGCCAGTCCAGTATTCAGCGTAACTCTGATATCATACCCATCCACTCTATAAATTCTACTACAAGTTTCAGTGATTTCTGCTGCAATCGCTTCCCCTTTCTCATAGGTGAAGTTTCCCTTCAAAAGTAGTACAAATACATCTTCCCCATAGGAAGCCAGCATTGCACCATCCTTTTCAAACCTTGTCTGCAAGGTCGCTCCAACCTCACTGAGAACCTGCTCTCCCACATAATTCCCAAACATAGTCTTAATCATCTTATAACGGTTGAGATCAATATAAAATAAAATCAAATTGCTTTGATCATCCAATTCGCCAATCGTTTCACGCAAATTTCGCAAAAAGCTTCTTCTGCTTTGTAATCCAGTCACGACATCCTTGTCAAGCAATGCATTTAATTCACTGGTTCTTTCAGCAACCTTTCGTTCCAGCTTTGCATTCAGTTCTTTTTCTTTTTCCAGTAGCTCATCCCGAAAAATATTTTTCTGTGTAAAAGCTGAAAACATAAAGTGCAACAAAATCGTCACCACAAGCAGGAGCAGATACTCCACTTCAAATCCCTTAAACAACACAATTGCAACTGGTGCGACCAGAAGGATAAGACCCTTACTGTTCCCTCCTTTGTTGTCCAACGTAATGGCCCCTTGCTCTTTTTGGACATACTTCAGATACCCGCTAATTCCCATCAGCGCAAATGCAAACACATACCCTCCATCCAGAAGAGAATTCGGATCATATTCCGTGTAGAAAAGCTGGTAGTAATAGACAATATCCATCAAGGCAAACAAAATAGTACCAAGAGGAGAATACCTCATATAACGTGGAATTTTTCCGCTTCTGATAGAAAAAAACCAGATAATCGTCCAGATAATAATAATGAAATCAATTCCAATAGAAGCTGCCGAAACCCAGTCCGTCTGCAGGAGAATGACATTCTGCCTATCAGCATTCAGGAAAAACAGCCAGATCAAAATCATACTCGAAAATGAAATTGCCACCGTATCCACCAGTACCTGCACCATATTCCAGCGCTTTAGTTCCTGAAGTCCGGATATGATCAGCCAGATTAAGAAAAACAGATTGGTCAGAGAATATCCATAAGTAGTAAGTATCATCTCTTCCGGATCAATTCCAAGGAGCAGACTATATACCGCCCAGGCTGTATCACAGACCACCCATGTAAAAACACTCGCAAAAAAGAAGACACCCTCCGCTCTCATCGTCCTTCCGGCTGCCTTCTTTACATATCCAAGATAGAGATACCACGCTGCAATAGCTGTCACAACCGGAGACAGGAGATTTCCTCCCAAATCCGATTTCATTAGTATCATGATAAAATACAAAACAAATAAACCAATAATGATGGTATTACGCAGAAGCCCCCTCATAACGCTACCCAATCAAGCCCTCTCCGAATTATTGTGATGCACTGGTAATCGTTTTCATTTTGGAAATTTCATCCAATGTTACGGCATTTTTCCTAATGTCAATGATTGGCCCACCTTTTCCCTCTATATATGCCTTTGTAATAATGACTCTTCCTATATTATCGTCTTTTGGAATCTCATACATTATATCCAGCATAAATTCTTCAATAATCGACCTGAGTGCACGGGCTCCTGTCTCTTTTTCTAATGCTTTTTCTGCAATTGCTTCCATCGCTTCCTCTTCAAACTCAAGTTTCACTTCGTCTAGTTCAAGAAGCTTCTGGTATTGCTTTAGAATTGCATTCTTCGGCTCCTTTAAAATAGAAACCAGCATATCCCTCGTCATCCCCTCCAACGTATAGATGACCGGAAGACGACCAATAAATTCAGGAATCATGCCAAACTTTCTAATATCCTCTACTGCAACCTTACTGAGAATACTCTTATCTTTGTCATATTTATCCTTTAAATCTGCATTAAATCCAATCGAAGTCTGTTTGTTAAGGCGTTGTTTAATAATTTCTTCCAGATCCGGAAATGCACCCCCACAGATAAACAGAATATTCCTGGTGTTGACCGTGGTCAGGGGAACCATTGCATTTTTACTATTTGCTCCCACCGGAACTTCAACCTCTGCACCTTCAAGCAGGCGAAGAAGTCCTTGTTGAACCGACTCACCACTGACATCTCTGGAAGTTGTATTTTTCTTTTTGGCAATTTTATCAATTTCATCGATGAAGATAATACCGCGTTCTGCACGCTCCACATCATTGTCAGCCGCCGCTAGCAATTTAGAGATTACACTTTCAATATCATCTCCAATATAACCCGCCTCCGTAAGAGACGTTGCATCCGCTATCGCAAGTGGTACGTCAAGAAGTCTTGCCAGTGTCTTTACCAGATAAGTCTTTCCACACCCGGTAGGTCCAATCATCAGCATGTTGGATTTTTCAATTTCAATCTCGTTCATCGTCCCTGTCGCAACACGTTTATAATGATTATACACCGCAACCGAAATAATTTTTTTCGCCTGCTCCTGTCCAATTACATACTCATCCAGCTGCGCTTTGATCTTATGCGGTGCAGGAATATCCTTGATTTGAATAGGAGGAATGTCACCCTTTTTCTTCTTTACCCTCTGCCTGTTTGGGATTCCACCATCCCCTTGCAGATCAGCAATATTCATAAAACTAATATTCGGAAATCTTTCCTTTAACTGGTCCTGCTTCTGCTCTCTTTCCTGATCTTCCGGATTCTCCGTTGGATTTTTTTGTCCAAGCTTTGGATCTTGTTTTGAATCCTGCCCCGGCATCCCTAAATTGCCCGGATTCATCAGATACGGATTGTTAAGCATTCCCTGATAATCAAACTGGCTAACCGTGTCCATTGTCTTATGCATACAATCCGTACATACACTAATATGGTTTGGAAGCTTGAACATCTTTCCCGTCTTGCTTTCCGGTCTGCGGCAGATAAAGCAGACATCCTCGTACTCATCCTCTTGGTTGGAATCGGTTTTTTTCTCTTCTGTCTTTTTCTCTTCCTTATCTTCTTTCTTTATTTCAACAGACATATCGTCTTTATCAAATTCACTCATTACAATCTCCTTTTTAAGCACTCTTAAGTAATTTCATTATAATCTATTCGATTCCCTGTCACAAGTTAACTTTTTCTAAAAAGAGTAGAAAAATTCCGGTCACCAATATTCTGATGACCGGAAACTTTTTTAATTATTCAAATTCTGCGGGCTTCCCGCCTAACACAATTGTCAACGTCTTTTCCTGATATCCTTTCGGACTGCCTTGCTGGATTTTCACTTCAACGCTTTCTCCTGCTGCATAATACTGTAACGTATCCTGCAACTGCTGCATCGTTCTAACAGAAACCCCATCAAAAGAGGTAATAATATCTCCTTTTACAATCCCTGCACTCTCAGCGCCAGTTCCTTCATAAACCTGGGCAATATACACCCCTTCCGGCATGCCATATGTTCCAGCCACTTCCGCTGTCACATCTACTCCCGAAATCCCAAGATAAGCTTTTTGAGCCTCATCCACCTTTATCTTTGTGGTCTTTGTCATCAGATCTTCTAAGATTGGCTGTGCAGAAGAAATTGGAATCGCATAACCCATTCCTTCAATGACTTCTCCACCAATCTTATTGGAATTGATTCCAATCACTTCCCCCTTCATATTCAGAAGAGCTCCACCCGAGTTACCAGGATTAATTGCGGCATCCGTCTGAATTAAAGAAGTAACACTATCAGAACCTGTTCCTGTTGCAGAAGTTGCATCAACAATGGATCTGTTCACTGCACTAATGACACCCGTTGTTACACTCTGTCCATATCCAAGTGCATTTCCGATTGCAATTGCTGGTTCCCCAACTTTTAGATTGTCGGAATCTCCAAGTGTTGCCACTACGATTTCGTTTTTTGTACTCTCTTCAAGATCTGCTAACTGAACAGCAATCACAGCAAGATCCATTCCCGCATCACTGCCTTTTACCTGTGCCTGTACTTCTTTTCCATCTATAAACTGTACCGACAACTCATCTGCATCCTCTATTACATGATAATTCGTTGCAATCAATAACTCCGAGTCGTTCTCTCCCACGATAATCCCGGATCCAGATCCTGTCTGCTCACTTTCTAACGTCTGTCCAAAATAATCCTGCTGCGCAATAAAAGTATTATTAATCGATACAACAGAAGGCATCACCGCGTCTACCACCTCAGTCACATCTGTTACAACCGTTGTCACACTCTGCTCCGTCGTAACCGCTTCAGCCGTTTCAATTCCCGTTCCAGTAGATACTTCTGGTGCCTGGGAAATCACAGTTTCCTGATTACTGCCATTCATATAGTCACTTACCGTTCCAACTGCATAAAACGCAACTCCTGCAAAAAAACCGAAGAACAATCCCATTGAAACTGCCACCATTGATTTCCTAAGAAAGTGGCTCTTTTTCCGAGGTGCCTTCTTCTCAGGTGGCTTCACTCCATTTGGGCCACTCCGATATACATTGCTGTAATCATTTGCATATGCATTCGAATACATTCCTCGATACCCATACTGCCCTGTCTGCTGTCCATATCCCTGTTGTGTTGTTCCCTGTTGTCCCGCTTGCTGTCCATATCCACCTTGTTGATTGAAACCCTGCTGTCCTTGAGCCCCTTGCTGATTTTCCTGTTGTCCCACAACCCCTTGTCGCTCATTTTCAACTGATTGATTATCGCTTACCGGAATCTTCGTATCAGCTGCTTCTTCTCCACTATCACCCAACGTAAAATTCTGATCATAATTATCATTCATAATTTCAACTCCTTTTCCCAATTTAATTTAATTCTTTTTCCCAGTAAACAATAGTTAACTATGTTTACTTTGTTAACTATTTTTACTTTGTTAACTATGTTCACTGCTTTCGCAGATTCATTTTATAAGCAGAGTATACTTTTCAATTGTGTTCAATCTGTGATAAAAATATTTTCTATTTATTAATTTTCTATATCTGATTTATAATCAGCCCCAAACTTAAAAATCAACTTTGCGTCACTTGAATCACTTGAATCATACTACACCAACCAAAAAAAATCCACAGTAACACGTTCGCAAGTGTTACTGTGAATCTCCTCTACCCGTTTCCATCTATTTATTTTTATCCAACATTGAATAACAGATTTCATGCGCATATGAAAAACAAGGAAAAAGTCATGATATCAAGACAATATGTAAAAGAAATAAATTTGTAAAATACTTTACCTATTGAGAACTACCATAATATTTTTTCTATATCATCCAAACCCTCAAATGGTCCCGGCATTGCGTTTATGCCTCGGTGTTCTCCATAGAAATCCTTGTCAAAAGTAATTGACGTTCCATCAGGATTCTCAAAACATTGCTCAGGCTCAAATGCTTTACCCAACACTTTACTTGATATAATCCCTGTCTTATATTCTTTTATTATTTCATAAAGGTTCGTTTTTATAGAATATTTCCCATCCTTCTCAACAAGCTCTACCCTGACTTTGTTTTCATTATCTACAAAATTATCTCCTTCTTTATTCCATGGTTTTGCGCCATTTAGATATGCATTTCCATTTATCCAGACTGGAAGCTTCCTATAATGATACTCTTGCATGGTAAACATATTTGGTTCTCCTTCTAAGTCAAATGGTCTAATCCACTCATCATAGTCAGGAAACTCATCAAATACATCTGTTCCTGCAACCTGATTATCTATGGTCATAAATCCCATATCTTCCTTAACCTCAGCCTCATTGATTGGATAATTCTGAATGAAGATATTATTGTATATTCTGTCATCACCATGAAGGATTGTCATAAAACCTGCAACTTCTGTCTCATGACGAATATGATAAGGTGTATAACGTCTTTCTATAACACCGTTTACAACCATGTCTGTCCCTGCTCCAACGCCTGTAAGGGCTCCAAGTATCAGATTGTGTACCAGGGCTATTCCCTGACATGCAATTCTAACCGATGCCTTTGAAAGCATGACATTGTTGTCTACCAAAGTAGGCCCATGGCTTACTTCCACAAACAAATCCTGACTCATCATAGCACCCAAAGCCATTGGCGTATTTTCTGGCAGGGTATTATCATGGAAAAGATTCTGCGATACTCGACTTCCCTGCGCCTGCCAATCAAGCCATATTCCCATGGTACAGTTATGAATATGGTTACGGCGAATTGTGACATCGATTGCTGCATGGAATTTGATACCTGCTATCTCAGCCCCACCGAGTTGTTGCATATTATTGATATGATGAATATGGTTATCTTCAATGATACTAAAGACACATCCCATTCTTCCTACAATACCAGTCTGCTCACAATGATGAATATTACAGCGACGTACAATATGACTCCCAACATTGGCCTTTGTCCAGCCGTGGTACTGCCCACGACAGACGGCATCTCTCTCCATCTGTGTAGGGCTCTTTACATGTTTATTGGTAAAGTAGTGATCGTTTTCTTCGTCATAATACTTCCCTAAGGATATTCCAGAACATTTACTGTTACTTATTTCGCAGTCCTCGATGACCCAACCTTTTGACCAGTGAGGACCTATCATACCGTCCTGATATGCTGCTGGTGGTGCCCAGGTTGTTGCAGCCTTATTGATGCTAAATCCACTTAAGGTAATATAATTCACTCCATTTTTTAAAGGCATGAAACAGTTTCGTCGAACATTAATTTCAACTTTTTCCTCGTTTGGATCCTTGTCCTGGAAGTTTGCATAGATTATGGTCTCATTCCCATCTTGCCTTGTGTACCATTGATAAATAGAAAACTGTGGTTCCCAGGAAGGTTTATAAATTTCTCCCTTAATACATTCTTCAAGACTCTCTGTTTCATATAACTGGCGATCATTTAAATACACTGCTCCTGTATGTCTGATCATCGGAGCAAAATACCAGTCTCCATATATAAAAGTTGTATATGGATTATAATCTCCAAAGATACCATTATTCACACGAACCATCCATACAGTTCCCTGATACTTTACCCATCCTTTCACCTCTTCTGCTCCAGTGATTACAGCGCCTAGAGGTTCTGCGCTTCTATATATAATTCGTGCGTCTTCCAAACCAGTGTTGACAGGAGCTACATACTCCCTATAAATACCTGGTGAAACAATAATTTCATCCCCCGAAAGCGCTACTTTTGCAGCTTCGTTTATATGTCTGTATGGTCTGTCTTTGCTCCCATCTCCTTCTTTTTCGTTCTCTATGTTGACATAAATTTTCATATCTTACTCCTCTTTATAAATTATTTTTTTTAAGATTCTCGATAGCCTGATCAACATTTGTAAAATACATAGCAACAAGTGTTATAACAATAATTACTAGTGGAATGTATGAATAAAGTGCAATAATAGAATTAACTGCACTCTGCGGTTGCGTTAATGCCTGTCCATCGTAATTTCCAAAAGCCAGAACCCATCCAACAATTGCGGAACCAAGTCCTGTACCAACTTTCATTCCAAAAGATACCGCTGAGTAGGTAACACCGTCTATACGTTTTCCTGTTTTAAGCTCTCCATAATCAACTACATCAGCTACAAGTGCAAAAAGAATCGCCATTGGTGCTGTTTGACCAATTGACTTGATTGCTAAAGCTGCGTATAAAATAGGAAGGTTTGTTGGAAATAATGCAATGATTGCATAGGCCACAATTTGAATTGCAAAACTACCCATCATTATCCTCCATTTTCCAAGTTTCGAGCTTAATGAAGGAAGTACAAACACTGCAACCATGCAGGGAACCATGCCAAAAAGTATAAGATTTCCAAATAGATTGGTGTCATTCAATACATAAGATGCATAATAAACACCTGATGCTGCCGTTGTTCCACCAGCCATATAGCAAAGAACAAAAAGAAGTCCAACAAAGATAAAATACTTATTTTGAGCTAAAATCTTAAAGGATTTGCTAACAGGCATTTTTTCCTCAATAACATCCTTTTCCTGTAATTCTCCAATTCGCTCTTTCGTCCCGAAGAAACAAACCAGAAGAAGAATGCATCCTGCTAGTGCAAATACTACAGAAGCACCTGTCCAGCCTACTTTTTCAATGAGCGGTGTCGTTCCATAACTAATAACTAATACTGCAATCATAACAACGAAAAATCTAATAGAACTTACTGTTGAGCGAATTTTAGGGTCCGGAGTCATCAGCGAAAGAAGTGTTGCATATGCCAGATTACACGCTGTATAGATTACAACTGCCATTAATATATAGGTAATGTACGCGTATACAAGCTTACCCCCTGCTGGTAATGTGCTTGGAACACTGAACAGAAGAACAAGCCCAATTCCCATGAAAGGTGTCATCCATAATATCCAAGGACGGGCTTTACCCCATCTGGTTTTTGTTCTATCAATAATTGATCCCATAATAAGATCCGAAATTCCATCCAAAAGACGAGTAAGCAGCATAAGTGTTCCTACAGCAGCCGCACTAATTCCAACACTGTTTGTGTAATACAAAGTTAAAAATGAACCTACTGTGACCCATACAAAATTACATCCCGCATCGCCAAATGCATAGCAAAGCATTTCCCTTAAAGAAACTTTATCTTTCATCTCATTTCTCCTTCAACTTCAATTCATTTGTTTTATTATTGTTTTCCGTCTTTTTAATATGTCAAAAACAATATGTATCCTTGATTTTTCAAATATGTATCTTTGATTTTTCAATCATGTTTCTCGAGAACATTGATTTTTATTTAATATTATTGTATTCTGTTTGCATCATAAAGAAAATATCTGTTTCCATATATTTTTTTTATTTTTGTATCATTATCCGACTTTTAGGAGGAGGTAATTTGAAAAAACAAGAGGATAAAATTAATTCCATAAATACAATCTATCATAAATATGGTGTTGATAAGTCAGCATTGATATTTCACAACTATGGCAATGATGTAAGTTCCTTTGTAGAACTTACTAGTCCTTATATGCTTTTATATGAACAGTACGATCTTAATGCTAATCGTTTCACGCTGATGGAGTTTTCAGATATTGGTCACTATTATGTATATACAAGTCACGATGAGCTTAAAGCATTAGGGGAACAATCTCTTCACAAACATGAATTTTATGAAATCACATATGTACTCTCTGGAAAATTACGCATGCAACTTGAAGATGATACCTATATCTTTTCTGCCGGAGACTGTTGTTTGTGCAATCAGAGCATTCGTCATGCTGAGCACTGTGACTCTGATTGTGAATTTCTGCTTATCATGTTACAAGATTATTTCTTTAAGGAACTCATTGAAGATCATTTTCTGAGCAACACCGAGCATACTCAGATGAGTACTTATCCAATGATAAGTCTGCTAACGAATGCAAACATGAATTCTAAACGGAGAGCAAAAAACTTTAAAGAATTCATCACCTTTTACCAAAGACCTGACAGACCAGATTTATATAATAATAATCTTGCTCTTATCAATAATATACTTGATGAGCTTACAAGTCAGCGTCCTGGCGGTAGTTTTATTTTTAAAGGTTACCTCTGCCGACTACTATCCCAATTTGATCATGAAGAGAATTACATAACCAAGTCGAAACAGGTCGAGACACCTATGCTCGAAGATTTATTTATTCATATCAGTTTCACAATTGAAGAGCATATGGGCAATATTACCAGAACCGAGCTAGAAACCCTCCTTGGTTATAATGGCGATTATCTCACCCGCATCATAAAACATTTCACTGGGAAGAATTTTGTAGAATATTCTAAGGAATTTTCTATCCGTGAAGCCGAGAAGCGACTATTGGAAACCCATGATAGTATTGGCCAGATTTGTATTGATCTTGGTTACACTAATAGAACTTATTTTAATAAGCTGTTTCAAAAAAAATACGGCATGACTCCAAGAGACTATCGACAAATGCATCTTCGTTAATAGATAGGACCGAATTATGTATTCTTTTTGTTGGTAATCACAATTTAATTTCTAACTTAAAATCGGGTAGAATCTGCCTGTCTTGAAGGTACCGGCATCACAAGAGCAGGTAAAGGACATTTCTGAAAATGCATGTGTACCGGGTGAGACAATACATAATCTTGCCGGTGATGTTCAACCAGTTGAACTATATGATGCAATTATGCAGGCTGATACAATGGGAAAAATTGCACTAAGTAAATAAATACAAATATGCAAATAAAAAAAGCATTCTATTCCAATCCGAATTCATTGGAGTAGAATGCTTTTTAAGTCTCATGGTAACGCCACTTTCTTCCTAATCACTTGTTCTTACTATTTCGTTCCCCATTTAATCACCTTTTTTGAAGGGTAAATTGCAATCCGAGAATCTAGAGTTTACCTTTATTCTGCATCTTGATATAATTAGTTCAGCAGTAAATTTCTGTATAGCAAGCAGAAGTCGGATCTCGCTCAGCATGTATTTGTAAGGTAATTTGCTTCAATCAAAACTCGGAATAATCATTTGCATTAAAAGCCCTGTCTCATCTTGCATTGGTTTTTCTGGCAA
>CANRNK010000060.1 GCA_947631985.1 uncultured Lachnospiraceae bacterium
AAAGCATAAAATAAAAAAAACTACAGATGATAATATTCAGATATTTACTTTTTCTAGTTGTATCTTTCTCAAAAAGTCGCACTAGTGTCATCAATTAATCCTCCACAAGGTCTCTCTGCAATCTGCACATAATAGAAAATATTCCACAGTTTCTCCATTTCTTCAAGCGTTGGTCTCCACTCTGAAAACACAACATTAAAAGAACAATCATCAATCAGCCGTTCTACCCTTTTTATCATGACTTCCAGGTCCATTTCCTTTTCAAGTTCACTTCCGCATGCAATCAGACAATCCCGGTATAATTTTTTCTTGCTTTCATAGGTTGTTCTCATGTATTCCTCCAGCGCTACTTTCAACTCATCCGGAGTAAATAAGGTATATCTCAAAAAGAATCTGGTCTCCTCTTTATGAAACATAGCATATTGAAGGCTGTATACAAAAACTGTTTTCAATCTTTCTTTTGCGCACTTGCTCTTCTCCAGCTGGCTTTTCTTTTTTAATGTTTCATATTCTGCAAGTAAATAATCAACCACTGCAAAAAAAAGACCACTCTTTGAGCCAAAATAATAATAGACCGTTGGTGCCTCAACCTTTGCCTTCTTACAAATCATCCGCATTGTAGTCGCTTCATATCCTACTTTCAAAAACAGATCAAATGCTATTTCAATAATCTGATTTTTTTTTGTATCTATGCTTTTATCTATGCTTTTATCTAACCTCAATCTCTGAACCCTCCTCGAAACACACAACACAGTTCCTGCCCTTCTCCTTTGCAAGATACATTGCCTTGTCAGCATCACTAACTGCTTTAAAATAATCATTCCCATCATACATACTGATGCCAATCGATACCGTAATCGTACAAATCTGATTGTTGCTAAATTGTACTTCCCGTCTTATCCTGTCAGCCTTCTGCTTTGCATGCTCAAGCGAACATCCTGGCATAATTATAATAAACTCTTCTCCACCCCATCTGATTGCCAGGTCAACCGCTCTGATGCATTTCTTAATCACCTCAGCCATATGAACCAGAACACGATCTCCTTCCTCATGTCCATAGGTGTCGTTCACCTTCTTAAAATGATCGATGTCAATAATCATGAAGGCCGTTTCTTCCTGGTTCTCAAACGCAAGCCGTGTGCCATCCTTCTCCAATATATCGACTAATTTATTTCGATTAAATACCCTGGTCAGAGGATCATACCTAAGTGCCTCTTCCAGTTTTTTTCTCGTCACGAACTGGTCTAAGTAAACCTTTCCCATAGTATATTGAACAGCACAAACTCCTATAATACAAGGAATTCCAAGTGATAAAATCAAGTCCATATGTTCATAATGATTGAAAAGATCTGAGACAAGGATGTCTGCCATCAGAAGGCTATGTGCTATCGCACTTGCACGAAACGATGCCGAGAATCCAATCGCAAAAAAAAGAAGATGCATAATGATAAATCCTTCATTGGCATGCTCACGATTGGGCAGATAAGAAGTAGCCCAAATGGTGCACCACATGATGCCATGTATCATCAGATATGTTGCTATAACCAGTATCCTATAGTCTTTGACTTTTTTTTGTAACACCAGATAAATTAATAATGGCAATAGTATAATCGTTCTTGGAAACAACGTCTCCCAGGAAATCCTACCAGACAGCTGACAATCTGACACAAAATAAAATAAAGAAGTTACTGTTGCAATTATAATTGCCTGTGAGTTAAATTTTCTATAATAATCATACTTTGATTGAAAAAAACTCTTTTTTTCACCAACATACCATTCTATCTGTTTCACACAAGCCCTCCTCTGAGGTACACATTCTGTATCACCAATCACTCATCCACTCGTTATAACCATCGTTATATTAATTATATGTCATAACGCAGAATAATTCCATAAGAGATTGACACTTTTTTCTTCTCCCACTTCTTTCTAATCAACTGGTTTGCTTTTGGTTGATTTGTGTTATAATTATAGTATCTATCAACTATCGATTGTAATGTATTCTATACAATTATTTATCTTGTTAAAAGGAGAGTGCATATGCCAAACAATCAATCCAAACGTTTCAGGATGTTTCTCATTTTTTGTTCTCTCATCCTGCTCTCTCTCTCTTTGAATGTCGATGCAAAGGAAGCTTCTACTGAACAGGCTGATGTATCGCATGTAAGTGTTACCTCTGATTTTCCACTCTCCGAGGAGGCTTATCAGGATGGTCCGCTTGAAAGCTATTTCAAGATTGTCGAACACCGCATTGCTATTCAGCCGTTTAATCTAGTTGCGACGCTTCTGTTTTTTCTTGCGATTGCACACACCATGCTTACGAGTCTGATCCAAAGAAAAGCACATCATCTCGAGTCCCTTTATCAGGAACAAGTCATGCAAGGAAAAAAAGAGAAAAATTCCCACTCTATCACTGCAAGTCTTCTTCATATGTTTGGCGAAGTAGAAGTTGTGTTTGGTCTCTGGTCCGTTATTCTTGCAGTTTCCATTGCACTATTCTATGATTGGGATACCTGTGTTGGCTATATTAATTCTCTGCATTATACGGAGCCACTTTTTATTATGGTTATCATGACCATCGCTTCAAGCCGTCCTGTCATCAAATTCTTTGAACTACTACTTGGACGTGTTGTAAAGTTGTTTGGAAACACCCTTGAAGTCTGGTGGCTTACCATTCTAATTCTTGCACCACTGCTCGGTTCTTTTATTACAGAACCGGCTGCCATGACGATTGCGGCTATGTTGCTAGCTGATAAATTTTATAGCCTGAATCCCTCCAACCGACTTAAATATGTTACGCTTGCATTACTCTTTGTCAATATTTCGATTGGTGGGGTTTTAACCAATTTTGCAGCACCTCCCGTCTTAATGGTTGCGGGTGTCTGGAACTGGGATACGGCATTTATGTTGCTTCATTTTGGTTGGAAAGCCGTCCTGGCTGTCATTCTTTCCACTTCCACCTATTTTCTTTTGCTTCGAAAAGATCTTCTGGATTTAAAGAGTTCCTATGACAACTACCTCTATCGACGCTATGTGCAGAAACGTTTTATCAGCAAAAAAGAACTGGAAGAAAGTTTTGAGCAGTTGGAACGTTATGTTGATAAAACGGTATCCTTCACAAGCGAACTGGATGCTTATAGTGTTATTTTGCAAGGTAATATCAAAGATCTGGCACGTGAAAAACTAACTCCCGAAGAATGTGTACTCTATGATATTGAAAACGCAATCGATGAAAAATTCAATGGCATCAAATACGAAGAAATGTGTAGGACACTTCCTGGTCTGTTGCCACCAGAGAAAAGACCTCCTTATATGGACCCGAATTGGGACCAGCGAGAGGATACTGTTCCTGCCTGGATTATGGCCGTGCATCTGTTCTTCCTGTTCTGGACCGTAATGAATGCACATGAACCGGTTATTTTTCTCGCTGGATTTTTATTCTTCCTTGGTTTTTACCAGGTTACCTCCTTCTACCAGAATCGGCTTGAATTGAAACAACCCCTATTAGTCGCTTTTTTTCTGGCAGGACTTGTGATACATGGAACACTGCAGGGATGGTGGATTGCACCTTTGCTCGGTAGTCTTCCTGAACTCGGTCTGAATCTGACAGCCATCGCACTGACAGCGTTTAACGATAATGCTGCAATCACTTACCTGAGCACCCTTGTCACCGACTTTCCCGATTCGCTTAAATATGCAATCGTCACTGGTGCCATTACAGGCGGAGGACTGACTCTAATTGCAAACGCACCAAACCCAGTTGGACAATCAGTTTTAAAAAAATACTTCCATAACGGAATCTCTTCGGGTCTGCTTTTAAAATATGCATTATTACCCACCATCATCACCGCTCTCGTTTTTTATCTTTTTAAATAAGAAAAAACAGCTTACAGAAAGGGATGGTTATTCCTATGATTGTATTTGAGAAAAATGTAGCATCTACTTTCCAGGCAGTTCATGAAGCGGTAGAAGAAATTATGAGCTTTCTAAAATCGCAGTGGCCATGGCTGGACAAAAGCATTCTGTTCAAGATCAACTTTTTATTAAGAGAGCTGATGAACAATGCTGTCGAACATGGAAACAAATTTAGTGAGAATAAAAAGATACTATGCCGGATCCTAAAAGAAGATCAATTTCTAGTCCTGGAAGTAACTGATGAAGGAGATGGCATTGTATTACTTGATCATGCATTCCCAACAGATAATGTTGAAAGTCTTCTCCGAGAACGGAATCGTGGATATCAGCTTCTATTAGAGATGGCTCTCGATGTAAGCGTTGCCGGTAACCAGGTCAAAGTCATTCTTGACCTGCATCCTGAACAAGAAATAAGAATGGAATAGAGTATAGATCGTTCGGAAAGGAATGGTTATTCATATGGAAAAACAGATAGAAAACAGAAATGTGATTTATACCTTATCAGAAGGACTGACTGCAAATAAGATATCAGAATATAGCCAGTATTTAGATCAAACACTTCCTGATGTGGAAAGTTTTGACGAATTTATTCTGAATTTAAGTCAGACAGATACAATTGATTCTACTGGTGTGACTTTTATCATCAGCATCTATAAAAAAATGAAAGTCCTCGGGAAGAAATTTAGTATTTCAGGTGCCACTGAAGAGGTGCAAGGCTTATTCAAATTAATGAAATTAAATCAGTTTTTTGAAATGCGGTCCTGAGTGGGAGGTGTGGTGTCATGAGGTATCGAATTCTCATTGCCGATGATGCGGCCATGAACCGCGCATTAGTGAAGGATATTTTGTTAAAAAATCTCGGTGACGTTTCTATTGTAGAAGCAATCAACGGACAGGATGTGATGGATATCGTTCACAAAGTCCAGGTGGATCTGATAATCCTTGATTTGATTATGCCCGTTCTGGATGGGTATGAGACGTTAAAATTATTAAAGAAATCGGACGTTTTTCGTGATATTCCAGTCATTGTGAATAGTTCTATTACGGAAATCGCATCCATTGAACAGACATTAAAGGAAGGGGCTGTTGATTATTTTACAAAGCCTCTTTCTGTAAATGACATGAATATTATCCTGCCCCTCAAGGCAAAAAATGCGCTTCGTATGTATGAGCAGAATCATATCATCAACGAACTGAACAGACAGATTAGTCAGGAACTTAAAAATGCAAATGCATTTGCAAATATCATGCTCCCCAAGTCAAATAGTTTAAAGGGAGTTGAATTATTTATCAAATACCACCCCTCCCTCGGTATCGGTGGCGATTTTTTTGACTGTGTGGAACAAAACGGAAAAGTTCATTTTATGGTGGCCGATGTGACAGGTCATGGTATTGCTGCCGGCATGGCTTCCTCAATGATCAAAGTCCTCTATCGAAAAAGCATAGAAAAGGAAGGCATTCTTCCACACGAGGTTTTGGAAGATATGAATTCTTCCATCTTCCATTATTTTGATTTTGCTGGCAAAGATGCTTATATCGCATTTACAGCTTTTGTTGGTACCATCGAAAACAATATCCTTTCTTATTCCAATGCAGGTCAGCCCTACCCCATGGTCTATCATCATGAGACAGAGCAATTCGAGAAAGTTCACCAGGATGGATTCCTTGTTGGAATGTTAGAGGGAATTTCTTATGAGACAGAACAAATGCAATTAAAAAAAGATGATTTTATCTTTCTTTACACAGATGGTCTCTTTTCTTCTGGCGTAAGCTGTGACTTTTGTGGATGGGACAAAGTTTTCTCTCTTGCCAAGCGTCTGAACCAAGATTTATCAAAAAGTCCCGAAGGATTTTTAGAAGAAATATTCTATGCATTCCATATGATCCACAAATCAAATCACACTGATTTCACAGACGATGTCGCAATGATGCTCCTGCGACTGACATAGTAACACCTCCAACTCAGCTCTTTTTTGATTGATAAGCCTCAAGAAATACCCTGTCTTCAACTTCCAGACCTCGCTCTCCCGCAAGAGATTCCAGATGATGTCTGAATTCATGCAAGACATTCTTGCGCAACCGTTCTTTGACAAAGCGATGGCTTTTTCCACCATATAGTCGCATAAAGGACCCATAATAGATGATAATAGAGCGCCCTAATTGTCTGGTATTATGATATTCTCCCAAGATCCACAGATCATCCGCTACCGCTTCTTGATGAAGCTTGTCCTTCTCCACAGCGTGAATTCCACCATTTAACTCTTTAAAAAAATCCTCTGGAAGTGTCATGACAATCTCGTCCAGCATCACTTCAAATTCTTCAAGCGTTACGATAATTGACCCCTCCTACTATTTACATTTCTAAATATGATTTCCTATTTTAGTTCTTTTCAAGTTGAAAGAATTGTACCATCTCATCTAGCTTTTCTGCACTCGTTTTATTTTCACTTGATAAGTGTAGCACATCATCCGATTTTGATGCAATCTCACTTAGTTTGGTTGCAATTTCCGTTGTTCCTTCGGCGCCTTCGCCTGCAGCCATTGTAATCTCATCAATTGCCTGACGCATTTGCTGGATTGATTCAAATAACTGTTCCGCTATGGTGTTGATTCCCGATACCACTTCCTGCACCATATCTGCATCCTGATCATACTGAATGCTTGTGTCAACCAAAGTCTTATAGTCAGCAAGCACCTGATTGTCAACAAATTCTAGCAACGCTTTTGAATCTTCTACCACGCTTCCAACTGCTTCCGACACATTTACCGTAATATCATTGATTCTGGATACTGCCTTTTTGGAATTCTCGGCCAAAACTCTGATTTCATCTGCTACCACAGCAAACCCTTTTCCAGCTTCTCCTGCTCTGGCCGCTTCAATTGCTGCATTCAAAGCAAGTAAATTGGTCTGCGATGTAATCTGAAGAATTGTCTGTGACAATTCTTTAATCTCATCGATTGCTGCGGTTTTCTGAATTGATTCTCGGAGCTGTGAATTTGTTTTTTCATAAATGTTGATTGCATTCTGGTGTGAGATTTCTGTTTCTGTCTTCAACTTCCCTGCACGCTGTTTGATCTCCACCGCAATATTTTCGCCATTTAATGTCTTTTCTTTCATACTTGCTACTTCAGATTCAATTTCGTTGGTGGATGCATTCATTTCCTGTGTTGAGGCTGAAGTTTCTTCCATCCCTGCAGACAGCTCTTGCGTTGTTGCAGAGATGTCCTCGATATTTCTATGTATTTCATCCATTTGCGTTAATGAACTTTGCGAAATTACTTTTACACTCTCCGATTCCATTTGAATGCCCTGAATTATTTGAGCAATTTTTTGTTGCATATTCTGGGTGGATCTTGCAATAATCCCTACTTCATCTTTTCTTTTTGTCAGTTTTTCATCAAGCTCAAATTGAAAATCACCCGTTTCCATCATTTGCAACTTGACTTGAATATGCTTGATTCCTCGGGCGATTGCATTTCCAAGTAGATACGATACAATGATGCCACCAATTAACAAAACACCTGCCAATATTACAATTATCAGCATTGCCTGGTTGATTTTTTCATCTACCACGTTTGTATAGACACCCACAAACCACATCCCTACTATGGTTCCACTAGTATCTTTAATCGGAATATAATAAGTCTGAGCAGGTTTTCCGAGAATATCTGCAGTGCCAAGATAAGGAACTCCCATGGTTAATACTTCTTCTTTTACCTTATCTGATGCCTGTGTTCCAATCATACGCTTTCCAGTTTCATCCTGAACATTCGTTGCTACTCTTGTATCACTTTGAAAAATAGTTGCAAGTACACCCGTTCCTGCTGTAAAGGAATCAACAATTTCATAATTCTCGTTAATCAGGATTTCCCCTTTGTAAAGCATACCATCTACAATAGACCAGTCTCCCGGATATGCTTTTTCCATAAGTTGTAGTCCCATGTTTGAGTAATTTTCAAGTTCTTCACCACTTTCAGCATAAAATAATGCATTCACTTCGCGATGGGTAAACCATACAATTGATACTGTCATGAGAGAAATGATTCCGATAGATGCTAATACGATTTTCCATTTGATTTTCATTGTCTTAATTCTCCTCTTTAAAAATTTTTTATTCTGTTCCTAAAGACAGAATCCTGTTGATAGTTTTTATCATCTTGATTTATATATCGTACAGCCTCGTTTAAAAGTTAATACTTTTTTGTAACAAACGTTATATAATTACATATATGCTTTATTTATGGTAGAATAGACTTAATAAACTCTGGCTGAAACAGCAGAAGAAAATCGTGAGGATCTCTTTATGAAATATCGTTGGGATAAAAAATATCTATATTGGGGAATGACCGCATTTCTTGTTATTTGTCTAAGTATTTGCTTTTATTATTTTCTATTTCACGGCGTTAAAATCCATGACGGCATTTCAAGAGTTACCCAGATCAGTATGCCCATTATTTTCGGTTTTATCATCGCATATCTGTTAACACCTATTTTGAATTTTTTAGAGCAAAAGCTGATTTATCGCTTTATCTCTCATTACAAAATAAAACGAACCCGCAAGATTGAAAAACGGATCCGTTTCATTTCGATTATACTTGTTTTGGTTTTAGTCATCTTCATTATCTATAGTTTATTTGCCATGATTATTCCACAACTCATTAATAGTCTGCAAAGTATTTCTTCACAGTTTCCAAGTTATATCAATAACCTGATTACCTGGTTCTATGATTTGAGTGAGAACAACCCGGTAGTCGCCGGATATTTAGTGGAAAACAATATTTCTATTGAATCAAGTGAAATCATTAACTGGTTTAATCACAATATTATGCCAAACATACAGAATCTTGGGAATCTTGCGACAAGACTTTACACCGGCGTCTTCAATGTCATGAAATCTTTGTTTCAGTTTTTAATTGGAATTATTATTTCCATCTATCTGATGGGTAGCAAAGAACTCTTCTCTGGGCAAGCAAAAAAAGTTGTTTATGCATTATTAGAAGAAAAAACTGCTAATCAGTTCATTCAGGATATGCGTTTTGTACACAAAACTTTTATTGGATTTTTATCTGGTAAAATTGTTGACTCCATCATTATCGGTATCCTTTGTTTTATTGGAACTACGGCTTTGGATATTCCTTATGCAATTTTGGTTAGTGTGATCATCGGTGTAACGAATATCATTCCCTTTTTTGGTCCTTACCTTGGTGCGATTCCCTGTGCAGTCCTGATTTTGATGATTAGTCCACTACACTGCCTGTATTTTGTGCTTTTCATTCTCGTATTGCAGCAGATTGATGGCAATATTATCGGTCCTAAAATCTTAGGAGACTCTACAGGCCTGAGCAGTTTCTGGGTTATCTTTGCAATCACTTTTGCTGGTGGTCTCTTTGGTATTCCTGGCATGGTCATCGGTGTGCCTGTCTTTGCTGTTATTTATGCTGGTTTTCGTGCTCTGTTTCACAGAATGCTCCAAAAGAAAGGACTCTCAACCAATACCAATGATTATATTCCCCTTGCGGAAATGAAAGAGAAAGAAATCATCCCAATTGAGACGATTTCCTTGATAGACTCTGGAAAAAAATGGTGGAAAAAGAAAAGTGATTCTCCAGACGGTAAGAATGAAAAAAAATAAGTACTATCATTCTTGGCGTTCGAATTTAGGAAATAAAATATTATTCTCAAGATGGATGTGGTCAAATAAATCGGATTCTAATTCCTTAATTTTTTCAAATGTTTTTTCATAGGTACTACATCCATCCTGTGGTACCTGATACTGATTGGTTCTTTGACGAAGTTCTTTTAAGAGATCTCCAGCCGCGTCATGCTCTGCTTCAATTTCTTCAATCTGTTCCCTGACTCTGTTAGATTGCTCATCGGAAGGGTTTTTTTCGTATTCTTTGATTGCCGGGAATAGAAATTCCTCTTCTTTGATGAGATGTTGCTCCAGCTCAGTCTCCAGATTTTTTACAAGCTTATGAATTGTGAATAGCTCTTTATGATGGATTCCATGAACTTTTAAAATCGTTCCGGCAAGGGCACTGATTTCCGGAAGAATCTGTTTGGTAAAGCTATGATGTGGCATAATATAAAGATCAATCAATTCTGTAATCGTAGCGCTTGACGGCGTCATTTCTTCTGGTCTTTGTGTAAACTCAAAATAGGCCTGGTTCAATTGATCCAGAATCTCTTTTTCATTCAGATTTTGCTCCTCTATGGCATTGGAAAGCAGCCTGTGACCGCCACAGCAAAAGTCGATCTGATACTTTTTAAAAATAATTCCTGCTTTTGGCAATAGTGTTACAATTTCTCCAATTTTTTGATTTTTTTCAATTTTATTCATATCCATTCCTTTCATCGACTCTTTCGAATCTCTATCCTATTAAATTTGCTCTCCAAATACTCTTCCTGCTTCTTCCACCTGTTGTTGATTTTCTATAGAAAATTTTACTCTGAGAGGTAGTAATGGGGAATCTACCCCAAGTGTTTTAATTAAGTATTTTTGGTCAATCACACAAAATCCCAACTGGTTCAGATAATCATCTATATATGCGATTGCTTCTCCACTCCACCCATAGGAGCCAAATGCTGCCGCTTTTTTATCATGAAAGTCTTCTCCTTGCAAAATTTTAAGAAATTCTTCCATATTTCCAACCATATCACCATATCTCGTTGCGCTTCCAACAAGTAATCCATCACATTCTCTGATTCTATCCTTCACTTCTTCCAAATTTGCATTCTTCAAGTGAAATACCGTCACGTCTACCCCTGCCTGTGTCAGACTCTCTGAAAGCGTAGCCGCAATCTTACCAGTATTTCCAGTCATTGTACTGTAAGCAATCACTACCTTTTTAGGATTCTTCAAATCTTTCATTTGACTTTTTTCTCTGTAAATTTCAATATATTTGTCTGGATCTTTTCTAAGAATATATCCATGCGACGGTGCAATCATCTGAATCGGAATCTCTTTTATCTTTGTAAGCATCTGACTTACATAGGGACGGTGCGGTTTCATAATAAGATCATAATATACCTTAAAATCTTCCTCATATTCCTGTTTGGAAAGGTCATTAAATAACTCTACAGCAGCAATATGTGTACTGAAAACATCACAGGAGAATAAAATCTGATCTTCAACCAGGTATGTCATCATCGTTTCTTCCGTATGTAAATATGGCGTCTCTAAAAAGAGTAACGTCTTCCCTCCGATTTCCAGTGCATCTCCATCCTTCACAATTAAAAACTCTCTCTTTTGCAAACGAAACATTCTTTTCAGCTCTAAAGCGGCAAGTTCTGTACATACAATCTTAGCCTTTAGGGCTTTAGAAAGAAGCGCTGGCAATGACCCTGCATGATCTGGTTCTACATGATTGATCACAACAAATTCAATCTCTGACGGATCAATCAATTTGCTCAGATTTTCCATATATTCTCTTCCAAATTCGATGTCAACCGTATCAATTATCGTCGGTTTCTCTGAATGAATCAAATAGCTATTATAGGTTGTCCCTTTTTCCAGAATTAATCTGTGAAATGGGACTTTTCTGTCATCCACTTTACCAACCCAGGTTATGTCTTTTGTTATATTTCTCTCTTCCATATGATTCCTCCTGTTTTTCAACCCAATTTATTTGTTTTGATCTGATTTCTTCGTTTCTTATCTATATTTATCTCTGTATTCATCCTATCCGGTTTGAAATAAAAAAACTGTGATTCAAATCATACTATCAAAAAAAACAATCTGGATTTCATTCCAGATTGTTTTTTATATTTCCTTTGAAAACTCAAGCTCTAGTGCTTTTATTGTATGAATCATAATTTTCTTATTTCCAATCAGCTCAATTGTCCCCTCTTCTTGTAGTGAACTAAGCTTCCTGCTGACAGTTTCTCTTGTCACACCAATATAATTCGCAATTCCTTCCCTTGTTAAAGGAACATCCACCAAAACACCATTCCCTTTTCTGACCCCGTATTTTTGTGCAAATTCCAATAAGATAAGGCTGACTCTGGATTCCATATTCTTAGAACCCATATTCTGAATAGAACTTTCCAGATGCTCAATGCGAATGCAGAGTTGCTCCATAATCTTAACGCTGATACTTGGGGCATTTCTTAGCAGCTCATAAAAATTCTTATGTGGAATCACACAGATATTGGTTTCTTCCAGCGCTTCCACATAGTAGGTTACCGGCTGCTTTCTCAACAAGTTCTTTTCCCCAAAAAAGTCCCCTTCCGTAAAAAGGTACAAAATCTGTTCCTTCGCTTCTTGTGTATAGCGAAATGCTTTGACTCTTCCCTGATTAATAATGTAGAGACCCTCCAATAAGTTGCCCTCCATTACGATCAGTTCTCCTTTGTCGAACTTCTTCCTAATAATTAAATCAGTAACCTGATTCATTTCATCCGATGCCAGATCACTAAATATAGGCACACGATGGGTACATAAGTTGTGCTGACACTTATTACAGTTATGATTTGAACAGCTCATACCCTTCCCCCAACATTTTCTCTCCTGTTTTAGTTAAAGAATATTTATTGAGAAATCTTCTTGGTTCTCGTAAAGTCAAGTCCTATGTTTTTATTCCTTTTTTCTACTTTTCCAGAACCAATTTTTTTCTCGTTTTCCAAGAAACCAGCTTTCGCCTTCTTCTCTTCTAAGAGTGCTTTCATTCGTTCCATATCTTTCATTGCCATATTAATATCCATTCCTTTCTTCCATTTAACTTACATCCACTAGTACAAAGCAAAGGACCTACTTTACTTTGTTTTATTATCATACCTCTTTTTGGATGAAAAGTACACCTTTGGGGAGATTTCGTTCCAAAACACGCCTCTAAATTATTAAATTTGCACAATTTCTGCCACTATTCTTTGATTGATACAAAGCTTCATCTGCACGTTTCACTACCTCTGTATAGGCATCATCCAACGGGGAGAAATAAGCAATTCCGAGTGAAATGGTTGGACAAATCCTGCTTCCCTCGCATTCTATCTCAATTTCAGAAACGGAAGAAAGTAATTTTTTTGCAAAATACTGTGCGTTTTCCTGACTAAGTCCATGAAAAACACCAATAAATTCATCCCCTCCCCAGCGAATCATTGCATCTGAACTTCTGATTACATGATTGACCCGTTCAACTATTTTCTGAAGAACCTGGTCTCCAACATCATGTCCAAAGGTATCATTGACTTGTTTGAAATGGTCAATGTCAAACATCATAATTGCGGGTCCTTCTCCAGACTTCTTATACTCCTTAAACGCTTTCTCAAGGATTACAATTCCACCTCTCCGGTTGATTGCTTTTGTGAGGGAATCCTGCCTGGCCTCCTGCTCAAGTGCCTTCTTTTTGTGTCTGAAAACCCATTTATCAAAATTGATGATTGCCAGAAAACTAACAATGAG
>CANRNK010000061.1 GCA_947631985.1 uncultured Lachnospiraceae bacterium
GCATTATATTTTGCAGAGTGCGCTACAGAGTTTACAATGTCTTATGGTGATATTAGTGAGAAATTTTACGATGCGCTGGGCGATGCATATCATGATGCAGTAGTGATTGCAAGTGATGATGAGACTTTATATAAGTTATGGAAGAGTCGATTAGAACAAATTGTACATGAGTTTTCTGGATTTGGATGGGGTATGGAAGATTTTATAGCAGATGAATATTATACAATTCCATGGATAGAGGAGGATTAACATTTCATGATTATATATGGCTCAAAGGCATTACAGAAAGCGCTAAAACTGAACAAGACAGATTTTGTTACACCAGAACAGCTTGCAATAGAGGATAATCCGTTTTATTATGGGTGGCATGGACATATTGCAAAGGTGGATAGGCGAAATACAATAGTTCTAATGAATGATAAAACCATGTATTGCTTGCTGTTTAGAAATAAATTGCCAAGAAATAAGGATAAGTTTGCAGAACTTGTGATGGAGGCACTTCCATACACTTTCGAGGTAGGCAATATCAATGCGGATGAAATATCCACTTATATGAAAAGCGTTGATAGTATTGTTTTTGCCGAAAAAGCTGATAGACAAATAACAGGAAATATTACTCGTATGATTTTGGATATGGGTTATCGTTGGGATTTTGCATGGAGAGAGAACGAGACAATTCAAGCTTATGAAGCATACGAACAAAATCGACTTCTAAGAAAAATA
This sequence comes from uncultured Lachnospiraceae bacterium, assembly GCA_947631985.1. Classification (GTDB taxonomy): domain Bacteria; phylum Bacillota; class Clostridia; order Lachnospirales; family Lachnospiraceae; genus SZUA-378. The sequence continues at coordinate 724 of CANRNK010000061.1, forward strand.
GGAAAAGACTATGTTATTCCTTTTGAGGAAATGCTAAAAGCCTTATGTGGAATTTACGAATAGGAATGTGGAGGAGGTATGCCCATGAAGAAACAGCTTAAATGCTACATTTACAGCAGAGTATCCACTTCCATGCAGGTGGAAGGATACAGTCTGGATGCACAGAAAGATAAATTAAAAAAGTATGCAGATTATCAGGAGATGGTAATTGCTGGTGAATATTCTGATGAAGGTAAGTCTGGTAAAAGTGTAGAAGGAAGACCAGAGTTTCAACAGATGCTTCAGGATATAGAAAGCAGCAAGGATAATGTAGATTTTGTTCTTGTATTTAAGCTATCCCGATTTGGAAGAAATGCGGCGGATGTTTTAAGTTCCTTGCAGAGAATGCAGGATTTTGGTGTGAATTTGATCTGTGTGGAAGACGGAATTGATAGTTCTAAGGACGCAGGTAAACTGATGATTTCTGTATTGTCGGCGGTGGCTGAAATTGAGCGTGAGAATATTCTTGTACAGACCATGGAAGGTCGTAGGCAGAAAGCCAGAGAAGGTAAGTGGAATGGAGGATTTGCACCATACGGCTATAAATTAGTGGATGGGGAATTACAAATTGCAGAGGATGAAGCACCAATTATTCGTCTGATCTATGATAAATTTGTGAATACAACGATGGGGATTGGGGCAATCGCTGTATTCCTTAATCAAAATGGCTATCGAAAGAAAATCAGACAGAACAATACAATGGAGACTTTTTCTTCTTCATTTATCAAAGGAGTTTTGGACAATCCAATCTATTGCGGCAAGCTTGCATTTGGCAGACGAAAGAATGAAAAAATAGCAGGAACCAGAAATGAATATCATGTGGTAAAGCAGGATTCTTATTTGATTAGCGATGGAATCCATAATGAAATTATTTCAGAGGAAGACTGGAATTTGGCACAGAAAAAACGTCAGGAAACTGGAGTTGGCAATGAGAAGGTGCATAGCCTTGAACATGAGCATATTTTGTCTGGTATTGTAAAATGTCCAATCTGTGGAAGTGGTATGTATGGAAATGTCAATCGTAAGAAACGTAAGGATGGAACCTTATACAAGGATTATTTTTATTATGCCTGTAAACATAGAACATTCATTGATGGTCATCACTGTACTTATAGAAAGCAATGGAATGAAGATAAGGTAAATGATGCGGTTGCTGAGATTATAGGAAAGCTAGTAAATAATCCAAAGTTTGAGAATGAAATTAGGACGAAAATTGGAAATAGTCTCGATACAAAAGATTTGGAAAAGGAACATACCAATTTGAAAGAGCAGCTGAAACAGTTGCAAGGAGCCAAGAATAAGCTGGCAACTCAGATGGATCATTTATCTGTATCGGACAAACATTATGATAAAAAATATCAGGATATGCAGGAACGTATGGACGGACTGTATGATGAAATGGATGCAATGGAATTATCCATAGAGGAAGTTGAAAATCGTTTGTTTAACATAAAACAGCAGAAAATTTCTGGCGATAACGTCTATCAATTCCTTCTGTATTTTGATAAACTTTATGATAAGATGACCGATGGAGAAAAAAAGGAATTTGTAAAGAGCTTTGTGGAGGAAGTGCATCTTTATGAGAAAGAGCAGGAAGATGGCAGATTTTTAAAGCATATCAAGTTCAAATTCCCTGTGTTTTTTAATGGAACAGAGACAAGGGAACTTGATTGGGACAATGAAAGTACTGTTGAAACCATAGTTGCACTACATCGGACCAGTTCGTAAGAATCCTTGATTTTAGGCACTTTGAGAGGCATATGATGTTCTCACAGAGTGACCGAAAAACGTACAAAAAGGCAGTTTTAGATGGAGTCAACGTATCAGTAGTTCTGGATGTGGTGTCTCGGAACACATAGGATCGTTATTTCCGTGAGCAACGAGCCAAGCAGCCATGCTTGCATGGATATTTGGCGACTGCCGCGGGGGTCAAATACCACACTGCATGACAGCGTGGTGTTTGACTTAACTTAATAAGAGTAATAGGCATGAGCCGTTCATTTTCAAGAAATTGAGAGTGGACGGCTTTCTTACGTTTAGAAAGAGAGGTATCGATGGACGAAATTAAATTATTGAAACTAAATCAGCTTCACGATTTTGCAAATCATCCATTTAAGGTGGAAGAAAATACAGAGCTTTGTGAGCTGATGAGAAGTATTGAAACAGAGGGAGTACTTGTACCACTTCTAGCAAGACCGAATCCGGGCGGAGATGGGTATGAACTGATATCTGGTCACAGACGAAAAGCAGCCTGTGCATGGGCGAGAATTACTGATGTGCCAGTTGTGGTAAGAGACTTAGACGATAATCAGGCAGTGATAGCAATGGTTGACAGCAATCTACAGCGAGAGCACATCAAACCAAGTGAGAAAGCATTTGCTTATAAGATGAAGTTAGTAGCTATGAATCGTCAGGGACAAAGAACAGACACTACTTCGGTTCAAGCTGAGCCGAAGTCAAATCATCCAATCAGAAGTAATGAGTTATTAGCAAAGCAAGTGGGAGAAAGTGTTGCACAGATTAAGCGATATGTGAGATTAACCAATCTGATTCCTAAGATTCTGGATATGGTGGATGATGAAAGAATTGCTTTTACCATTGCGGTGGAGCTTTCTTATCTAACAGAAGAAGAACAGTTTGAGCTTTATGCAGTTATGGATCTGGAGCAATGTACACCATCTCTGTCACAAGCGAATCGGATGAAGCGAATGAGCCAGTCAGGGAAGTTAGACATGGATATGATGTATGAAGTTCTTGGAGAGGAAAAGCCAAATCAAAGAGAACAGATTAAGATTAATGCAGATTCCTTGTCCAAGTACTTCCCACCAGACTACACACCGAAGCAAAAGGTAGAACTGATAGAACAGCTTGTTAAGGACTGGCATGAGCAACAGACCATAACACCTGTCAGAAAAGGCAGAGGAAGATGAAATTAAGCGAGCATAAGAAAGCGAGGTACAAAACAATGAGCAAGGAACAATCATTATTTAAGGAACTTGGTGGAACTTATACAGAGATTGATGGATTATTATATCCAAATCTCGTTACCGGTTAGACAGAGAAGGCAAATGTATTTTCTGGAAAATCCGGTGACTTATGAAAGCAGTATATGAAAGAGAATCATCCAGAGCGATACCGATTACTGGTGCGACTTGGTATTTTGAATCGGACTGCAACAGAAGTCAATGAGGATGCTTATGAGAGAATGGATGTAATTACAACTTCTTATAAGAAGAAACACCAAGCAAAGAACGGCAATTCCACAATGGAAATGTGGAGAATTAACCAACAGGCAATTATGATGGCAGAAGAAATCGTATTACACGAAATCGTATACTGTTATCACTAATCAAAAAGAGAGAGGTAAAATTATATGACAAATTTGAGAGAATACAATATGAATGGAACAATTATTTTAGGAGTAGATGCAGGATATGGCAATTTCAAGACCGCCAGAACCTGTTTTCCAACATCGGTAACAAAGAGTATGAGTGAGCCAACCATCAGCAAGGACTTTGTGGAATATAATGGTGCTTACTATATTCTTGGAGACGGACACAAGGATTTTGTGGCAGACAAGCATGAGGACGAAGATAATTATGTGTTGACATTAGCTGCGATTGCGAAGGAATTAAAAGCCAGAGGTCTTCATACTGCAAAGATTCATCTTGCAGTTGGGCTTCCTCTGAAATGGGTACAGACACAACGTGAAGATTTTAGAACGTATATGTTGCAGAACAGACATCTTGATTATCGTTACGCTGGAAAAAGATATGTGGTGGATATTGATGATTGTACGGTTATGCCACAGTGCTATGCAGCTATTGCAGAGAACCTTCGTTATTTCGAGGGAATGAATATGATTGCGGACATTGGTAATGGAACAATGAATGTGATGATTCTGAACAATGGAAAAGCATCTGAAAATAAGTCTTGGACAGTAAAAATGGGAGTAAATAATTGCTTTATAAAGATTCGCAACCTGATTCTGAATGAGAAGAATAAGGAAATTCCAACCGAGATTATTGAGAACTATCTCCGTTACGGCAATGCATATATTGGAACTGAATATCAGAAACTGATGGAACTGGCAGCCAAGAGCTATGCAGAGGAAATCTTTGCAGAACTTCGCAACTACGGTTACGATCCAGAATTGATGCGACTTTATGTTATGGGTGGTGGCGCACAGATTATTGAGTTAGTCGGTGACTATGACAAGGAACGTGTAACCTTTGACCACGATATCAGAGTAAATGCAAAGGGTTATGAGTATTTCTGTTATATGAAGCTGCTTACGCAGAAAAGAGCAGAAAGACGATAGGAAGAGGTGATGATGTATGGCAACAAAGAATCACAATATCCGATTCAATCTATCAAAAGAGAATGAATTAAGAGCATGGGAGAAGCTCCACTCGAAGGAAGTGGAGCAGATGTTCAAGTCCAAGAACAGCTTTGTGTTGCAGGCAATCAATTACTATTATGACAGATACCTTGCAACAAAGGATGATCCATATCTGGAAACAAGAGAGAAGGAAGATGCTTTCGTAGAAAGGATTGCTGATATGCTAGACCAGAAAGTGCTTTGCAATATTCCAGCTCTTGCAGGAATGTATCTGATGCAACAGCAGGCTTTTGTATCTGCCAGTATGCAGAGTGGTATTACACCAGTGATGCCACAGGCGAATGTAATGCAGGGAAATGTAGCACAAGCCAATATTGATGAGCCAGAGAAAGGAAATGTAGTTAAGGCAAATGGTGAAGAAGAAAATGAGAAATCAGATGGAAACGAAGTGGAGGAGAATGAACTTGTGGATTTCGATATCTTTTAATGGAGTGGCTACATTCCAGGGCACAATTGCAGTAAAGACGGAACGAACCACTATCCCATATGAAGATGGTGGTTCGTTCTGTCAGGGGGTCTCGGGGGCGAAGCCCATGAGCAGGTAGCACCGTTGGAGCAGAAAACGAGACGGAAAAATAGAAGCGCAACGTAAGTTGCGGTTCTATTTTTTTGACGAGTTGGCAAGCCAACGGTACTACCTGCCTATATCATCCAATACGCAACGGAACTGTCGAAGTGCTTCGACAACAATGGAGAGTTGCGTGAAATCTGACTGGAGCGTAGAGCGAAAGGAAGATTTCGGGAAGGGAGTGACGAGCACTTTTCGTCACGGACTGACCTGATTGGATGATGTGCCCTGCTGACAGAGCAATGCTTATACGAGGCTACAGAGAATTACACAAGTGGATGCAGATGGTAGTAATTTTTATGGGTATTGTAGCTGTAGTAGATACAATATGAGATACATCTGCAACCATAAGGCGACAAAGCAGAGTAATAGCAGAGCCATAACAGAGCAATTCCAAAGCAGATCATCAAAGAAAGCTGCTATCAAGAGCAGAATGTAGCCATATTTCAGCGAGAAAGTAGCCACAGCCAACACAACTGAATACAAAATTACCAAAAAATGAAGCCATGAAACCAATGGAAGAAAAAGCAGAGATGCTAATTCGACCATAACATTTCGTGGCTTTTTTAATGCGCTGAAATACCAATTAAGCGATTCGGAGCCAATGCAACCAATCAACCCGAGCAGTATTGAGTCCAGATACTTCTCATCACAGATAAAGAGAAACAGGAGGAAAAGTCCTCTCATCATCAGAGGATTCGGATTTTTCCTGCGGAAAAACAAGGAGGACTATATGGGGAATCGAACAAGAGACGAAGTAATCTACTCCCGAGTGGATTACCGAATAAAACAGGAATTTGAATCACAGATGCGAGACAGCGGATACAAGAATTCAGCTGTCTTCATCGACTATCTGCTTCGTGTCAATAAGGGTGAGCAGATTGATGGAACAACCTTAAAGGACTTCACAGAAGTTATGAATGATGTCTGCCACGAATTAAAAAAGCAGGGAGTCAATATCAATCAGATAGCAAGAAATATCAATGCTTATCCAGATCTTATCAACATGACATCCTTTGCACCATTCAAGAGAGTATTCCAGAAACTAGAAGACACAGTATTAAAGCTATATGAGAAGGCGGTGAGTTAAATGCCAGCATACGGAAATGTCAATGTAAAATATGCTCCATGTAAATCCACAGCACAGCTTCATAGCGCAGCGGATTATATCCTCGGGAAGAAGAAGGAACAGTTAAGTTCTGGTATTATTAAGACTGAACCAGAGTTATACAATGCCTTTGGCTGTAACCGAGATAACTTCGCCAACAGCCTGCTTATGACTAGGAAAATGCATCAGAACAAATACAGCCGATTCTTCCCACGAGATATCTTGGCGCAGAAGCTGTCAATATCCTTTCATCCTGATGATAACGATAAGCTGACCTATGAAGATGCCTATAAGATGGCAGAGGACTTTGCGCATGAGTTCTTCTGGAAGAAAGGCTTTGAAGTGTTATTTGCAGTTCATGTGGACACCAATCATGTTCACGTGCATTTCGTAGTCAGCAACTGTAACCAGAAGGATGGTTCTTCTTTTCGCAGAGGTCCAAAGGAGCTGGTGGAAATGTCCAAATACTTCGGTGAACAGTGTAGAAGTCGTGGACTGACACATTCTATTCGTGACAACTTCTACAATCCCGATAAGACCAGAGAGGAACGCACCTTCGCAGAAAGTCAAATGAAAAAACGTGGTAAGTTATCTTTTAAGGATGAAATCAGAATCTTCGTCAGACTTGCCATGAATGATCCTACAACTCAGACCATCCATGATGTGGTAAAAATGCTTGAGAGAACCTATCACATGAATGTAAGGTTAAAAGGGAATACAATCAGCTATTCTCTGCCATATCGCAGTACCAATGGTGGAAAGGCACAGGCTGTACGAGGAAGCAAGCTAGGAAAGAGATTCACAGTAGCGGGTATCAAAGATTATATGAAGCAGAAGGAAAAAGAGAATTGGTTTGAGTATCCAAGACAGGAGCAGGATATTGAGCATTCCAGACAGTCCATGAAGGATTATTCCAGATGGCAAGAGGATGAGGAAGAAGAAAAAGAAGTAAAAGAGCCAGCTTTTAAGACGAAAAAGTCAGCAACTTCACAGGAACAACAGCCAACGAAGAAACTAGACATTATGCCTTATGAAGCCTATGATGAGTTTCAAGAAAAACATGAAATTCCAGAGAATGATGATACTATCTTCTATGGCACAGCATTTGATGATTTCAACAAGGAATGGCAGGGAACAGATAAAAACACAGGTAAAGTAGGCACAACAGCTGCTATAGCTGATGATACACCAACAGATAATATAGATGATACTCATTCATCCACAGCACCAGACCAGATGAAAACATTCCCATCCCCATCCGAATATCGCAAGTTATCCTTAGAAGAACGAGCCAAGCTACTTCCACAACCATCCGATGATCGTATGGAAGAACTAGGCAAGTATCAGGATAGAATGGGATATACCGAAGAATCCATGCAGAGTATGCGATACAAGATGTCTGTTTATGATGATTTCAACGATGAATACGATTATCGTGTGAAATATGACAGAGAGCATCCATCCAAGAATCAGAGAAATATACAGGAACAGATAGAATCACAGGAGAAACAGATTGTCACACCCGTAAGACGAAAAGGACCAGGCAGATAGCAGAAGCTAGCGTAAAATTTTATTGCAAAAAGAGTACCTTTGTGCTATGATTTTAATGGAAATTTGTATAAAAGGAGTTGCAAAAAATGATGATGCAAAGTATAATTGCGAACAGCAGAACAGCAGAACAGCAGAACAGCAGAACAGCAGAACAGCAGAACAGCAGAACAGCAGAACAGCATCTAATTCTGCGTCTATTTTTGGAACCTTTTATATGGCAGATAGTATAAAGAACACTTTTTTGATATGCATTTATGCATGTCGAAAAGGTGTTCTTTTTCGTTATGGAGGAATCAGAGCAACTGGGAGAGCGGAGGTTACCGATGGCTAATACATCAGAATTATCCGTAATTACCAAGGCGAAGGAACTATGCAATTATGTACTGACAGTGACAGATAAGTCTCCTAAGAAATTCAGATACACTCTTGTCAGCCGATTGCAGAATTATTCCATTGTAATTATAGAATCACTACTGACTGCCAATGAAATCAGGGTAACTGACAGGGCAGGAACAGTAATAAAGGCAAGGCAGGAGCAGAGAAGAGATTATCAGCAGAAAGCCTTTACGAATATTAAACTTTTGGCTTTTATTGCACAGGTATCAATGGAACAACAGTGTATTCTGCCAAAGCAGTATGAACAGATTACCAAGGCATTATATGACTGTCAGAATCTGCTTGGTGCATGGGTAAAAAGCGACAATAAAAGGTATGTAGAAGAGAAATCTTCTTAAGAAGCAGCTTATAAGCTGTGGATACATATAGGGATTGAATTGTAATTCTTTTCTGGCTGCGCTCGCCGAACAATAATAATAGTAACAATGCGCTCGTGGCTTATCCGGGCAACAATGTGAACAACAACAATGTCAACAACAATAATGTTTCGGTAGTGCCCGCATGGCCTTAATGTCAGAAGATTATTCCTATGTAGGAAGTCCAGTTTCCTTTTCTTACAGTTTTAATAAAATGTAGAGAGGGATATACCTTAAGGCGAAGGAATTCAATTCCTTTCTGATACTGCATTTACAGTAGATGAAAAACACATGCTGTCAGAAGATAGGACGCAGGAAACTGTTTTCTCTCGGTGGTAATGTTACCCTGACAGCATATAAAAGGATAAAGGTGGTGATTCTTATAGAGATGTACCAGCAGTTAATGGATTTTTCCAATGTCTATCAGGCATACAGACAGACTGCAAAAGGTAAACATAGAAAGACTGAGGTAATCAGGTATGAGACGAACCTGCATATGCAGTTATGGTGGCTATGTCAGAGACTTGAGTTCCATCGATACCAGATTGGTGGATATCATAAGTTTATGATATACGATCCAAAGGAAAGGGAAATACAGGCACTTTCCTTTTCGGACAGAGTGTTTCAGCATTTGTTATGTGACAATGTACTGATGCCTTATCTCGAACCGAGACTGATTTATGACAATGCGGCATGCAGAGAAGGAAAAGGAACACATTTTGTACTGGACAGGCTGGAGAAGTTCATGCGAGAGCATTATAGGAAATATGGTGCCAATGGATATATTCTGAAATTTGATATCAGGAAATACTTTAATAGTATCGACCATGAGATATTGAAAAAGAAACTTGCCAATTTCCCAGATGAAGAGGTGAAGAATCTGCTGTATCACATCATCGACAGTTTTTCTTATACAGAAGGAAGGGGACTGCCAATGGGAAATCAGTCCAGTCAGTGGTTTGCCCTGTACTATTTGGATAGATTAGACAGATTGATTAAAGAAAAGCTTAGAATCAAGCATTATGTCAGGTATATGGATGATGGGGTACTGTTAAGTCCAAGTAAGAAGGAACTACAGGAATGCTTAAAGCAGATGAAGGAACTGGTGGCAGAGGATAAAATTGAATTTAATGAAAAGACGCAGATTTTTCCTATATCACAAGGCGTTGATTTTCTCGGATGGCATCTGTATCTGACGGATACAGGCAAAGTCATACGAAGACTACGAACCTCTAACAAGAAGAGATTTAAGAAGAGGATGAAAAACTTTAGGGAGAGATATGCTAAGAATCAGGTAAGCTTTGAAGAAATAATAAGAAGTGTCAGAAGCTATAACGGACACTTGAAGCATGGAGATACATGGCACTTAAGAAAACACATATACGATAATCTTGTGTTTTCAAGAAATGGAGGAGAAAAAGAACATGAAGAAAAAATGGCTTAAAAAAGGAAGTGCGATACTGCTTGCAGCAGCAATAGTAATGTCCTTATTCCCAGGAATGACAGGAACGCTTGCAACGGTACAGGCAGCAGAAAATGAGGCACCTACATCTGGATATTGGACAGATGCAACAGGATTGAAAGGATATAATCTTTCCAGTTCAAGCACAACAATCGGTAAAATCAAATTTGGAGCAGATGATAGACTTTGGGCAATCTGCGGAACAGATGGAGATAACCTTGCACTTCTTTCAACCAGTGAGTTTGCACAAGCTGAATATGGTGGTACTAGTGAATATTCAAATAGCAATTTTGTTGAAAATCTAACGACAGATAGTAATGGATATTTAAGCACAACCTATTTCTCTACAGGAGAAACAGGTAAGATGGCAGATGTTACAGTTTCAACAAATGAACCAGATGTAAATGGTGGTAATACTTCTATATCAGTAGCGGATAAGAAATTATATCTGCCGAATTCACAGAATGAAAAATCTTATGGAGAAGACGTAACTACAATTTATGTTGGAAGCAGTAACAATATTGCTATTGATGTAAAAAAGTTGATTGATGGCAACGGATTTCAGACAAATCTTTTCTGGCTGCGCTCGCCGTACTTTAATAATAGTTACGATGCGCTCGTGGCTTATTCGGGCAGTTATGTGTTCATCAACTATGTCAACTACAATTATGTTTCGGTAGTGCCCGCTTTTAATTTGAATCTGTCATCTGACATCTTTGCATCTGCTGCGGAAGCAGCATCATCTACAGGATATATAGCAAACAGTGATATGACAGAGAATACCTACACACTGCGATATACATATACTACTGGAATAGATAGTGCAGTCATCAATCCAAGTGGTACGCAAGTAAAGGTTACAAATGCCAATAATAAATACCTTATGGTACAGAACAGTACTGGCGTGTATGCATTGGAAATTAATTCTGATGATAAGACCATCAATGCAAGCGATATTCAGATGGGTAGTAATGCAGAAGATAAATTAGATAATTTCAATAACTGCAAGGTATGGATAGAATCAACAGATGAAAATAGAATTACAACAGCCAAGATGGCAACACAGGCTACAGTAACAACAATCAATTCTGTAGAAGTAACAGGTATTATCGCACCAATGGTTGACGCAACATTTGATACAGAAGCAGCTTGTGCAACAACGGGAATATCAAGCACAACACCTACAGTAACATGGACACCAAATGTTACCACAGCAGGTTATAATACCACATATACAGCGAGCGTTACTCTTACAACAGCAGATGATTATGAGTTTGCATCAGAGGTAGCAGCAACAGTAAAGGGAGAGAATGCAACAAGTGTTACAAAGAATGATAATGGAACCGTAACTGTGACTTATGAATTTCCTGCAACGGATATGGCAAAGCTCATAAGTATTACTGCACCGTCAGGAATTACAGTAGCGAACGGAACAACCTATGCAGCTATGGGACTTCCAGCAAATGTTGCAATCGTAACAGAAGGAAATACAGAAACAACAGCCACAGTTGCATGGGATACAACTGCACCAAATAGTGGAATCTATAGTCCAGAGTTATTAACAGAGCAGACAGTCACACTGAACGGTGCAGTAATCTGTTCTTCTAATATAGATCAAAATAATGTACCACTTACCACGACGATTACTGTAACAATCAGTGCGGCAGGAATCGTAGGTGCACCAACATTTGCGCCAGCGGCAGGTACTTATACCGAGAATCAGTCTGTTGCACTATCTTCATCTACTGATGGGGCGACCATCTATTACACAACAGATGGAACAACACCAACAACAGGCGGTAATGTATATAGCGGAGCGATTTCAGTAACAGGAACAGCAGGAGAAAGTATATCAACAACCATTAAAGCAATTGCTGTAAAGGCGGGTATGCAGACCAGTAGTGTGGTAAGTGCAACCTATGTCATAGAGATACCTGCACCAACTCCAAGTACCTATGCAGTAACGGTAAATAACGGAACAGGTGATGGAAGTTATGCAACGGGTGCGACTGTAACTATCACAGCAGATGCAGCCCCAAGTGGACAGGAATTTGATAAGTGGACAGTAGTAAGCGGAGGGGTAACCCTTGCAAGTGCAACCAGTGCTGAAACAACATTTACAATGCCAGCAAATGCAGTGGAAGTGACAGCAACTTATAAGAATAAACCATCAGACCCAACACCGCCAGCACCAAATCCACCAGCTCCAACATATATAATTACAACAGGAGCAGGTGGGACACACGAGTTAAGTACTGATGGAACTTTAACGATTACATGCGATGGTACACTCGATAAATTAACTGGAATCTATGTGGATGACAAACTTGTAGATGCAGCAAATTATACATTGAAATCTGGAAGTACCATCTTGACGTTCAAAGCAGCATATCTGAATACATTAAGTGTTGGAACTCATAAAGTGAGATTCCAGTACAATGATGAAAGTGCAGAAACAACATTTGTGATAAAGCAAGCTTCTACAGAGGATACAACACAGGAAACAACAACTCCATCCGATAAGGATGAGGTTCCAAAAACTGGAGATTCTACTCCGATTGCATGGCTTTTCGTCATTGCAATTATAAGTGGAGCAGGTGTTGTCTATTTTGGTAAAAAGAAAAAGACAGCTAGATAATTTCTTGCGGA
>CANRNK010000062.1 GCA_947631985.1 uncultured Lachnospiraceae bacterium
TGATACCAGTCATTTTCTTCCAATAAAAATGTTCCCACAGATTTATCATAAAGCTTTCCTACAATTTCTCCCTCTTCGCTTGCACGATCTCTGACATTAACGTAGTCATTGACTCTTGCAATCACAAGGGAAGAAAATTCTTTTTCTTCTTCGGTCAACTGATTTTCTGATACTGTTTCAATAGCAACTTCATTGCCAGATATTGTTTCCGTTTCATCAGCCAAAACATTACTTTCATTCTGGCTTCCAGAAGCTTCTAAATTTACTTCCGGTATCACGGACTCTTCCGGATTTGTTTTTTCTGCAATCTGTTGAACCGAAACAGCAGCTGTCGTTGCGGTACTTTGTTCTTCAATTGTAATGGTAGGTGTTGAAATCACCGTTTCAGCTGTCAAAACATCTGCTGAAGCTATATTTTTTAGCACGTTCTCTGCAAGTGGTGCTGCCGCCTTTGACAGCTTTGTGTCTTCTTTAATCTGCGATACTGAAGTCCCTTCTCCAAGTACGAGTGCAAGTCCTGCTACTGGTAACACTGTAGACACTCCTGCTGCACCTGACTGAAATCCGAGTCCCGAAAACACGATTGCTCCTGCTATTGCACACGCTGCAATTTTCATGCCCTTCTGATTCATTAATGTTTCCTCCGGTTAATGTAATAACGCTAATTCCTTTATTGAAACCGAACTATTACGATTTGTTACAAATTTGTTACATCTGTAAATAAATATAGCATGGTGTAATTCCTTTGTCAACCTTAACATTACCTTCTTTGTTTCTTTTTTTTGTGATTTTTTATGAACATTTTCGTATTCTTATTACATTTTCCGTCATTTTGAACTTGTTTATTTACTATCTTTGTAATGAACTGTCATGTATAATTAATACTAGATAACATTTTTTCGTAATATTTGGAAGAAAAATGATACCTGCACACCAAATTTTGCAGGTTGTATAGAAAGGAATGGTTATGATTACTAAACCAAAGACCGTACTTATCACAGGTGCGTCGCGCGGAATTGGACGTGCAGTCTCAGTTGCCTTCGCCCAAAAGGGATATCGCTTACTCTTAATTTGTCAAAATTCAAAAGCTGCTTTAGAAGAATTGCAACGGAATCTGATTGCCACTTATCTGGTAGAATGCAGTATCTTTGTCGGAGATGCTGGAAATGAAGAATTTGTTTCTTCTATATATAAGCAATTCACAACAATTGATATCTTAATCAACAATGCTGGTATTGCACATTTTGGCCTTCTTCAGGATACTTCACTAAACGAATGGAATCAGGTTTTTCAAACAAACCTAACCTCTGCATTTCTTTTTTCAAAATATGCCATTCCTTTAATGCTTCAAACTGGTCACGGTAAAATTATCAATCTTTCTTCTGTTTGGGGTGTAGTTGGTGCATCATACGAGACAGCTTATTGTGCTTCAAAGTCGGCTCTAAACGGGCTAACCCGGGCATTGGCAAAAGAACTGGCTCCTAGCAATATTCAGGTAAACGCCCTTGCCTGTGGTATGATTGATACGGACATGAACCAGTCCTTAACATTAGCTGAAGTTGCCGCTATAAAAGAAAATATCCCAGCCGGAAGGCTGGGATCCTCTGATGAAGTTGCTTCCATGATTTTACAAATAGCAGAAGCCGGAGATTATCTGACCGGTCAAATCATTGGTTTTGACGGTGGCTGGATCTGATGATCTAGTCTCCAAATTTTTTCGATAAAAAATAGATGCCTGCAATGCCTGCAGCAAAAGTAACCACTGAAATCAGTATTGTTCCCACCCACCATGCAACTTCTAATGTATTCGGTAAGGAAGGGATTATCTTATCTCTGAAAATCGCTTCTGTCGATCCCACAACAAATCCTATAATCATGCAATATGTCTGGTGTGGGAATCCATTCATTACCCATTCGAGAGGCTTGGTAATCAAAATAATTCCCAACAGAACAGAAATCCCCAGCACGCCAATAAAAATCAGATCAAAATTCGTTATCGCAAGCAGTGTCACATCATACATCCCAAGTACAATCAACATATGAGAGGTACTAATTCCAGGCAACACCAATGCAACTGCGATAATGACTCCTGTAACCAGCCACATAAAAACATTTGAAAAACTGAGTCCTGAAGACATGGTAATCATTCCATGGGGAATTCTTCCAATCGCAACGACTACAATCAGACCTACTGCAAAATAAAGAAAGGAAGAAATTCCAAATTTTTTCTCGTTTGCTTTTATATATAAGGCCGGAATCCCTCCAACTACTGCACCCAGGAAAAAGAAAGAAACAGGAATCGGTGCATAATCAAGCAGCCAGCTAATTACAAACGCCAGCGAACCAATTCCCAATGCTCCTCCCAGACAAAACTTCCCAAGAAATAACAAATTCCCTTTTATGTCTTTAAAAAAGTTGCTAATTGATGAAATCAGCCTGTCATAGATTCCAAGAAGGATTGCCATTGTTCCACCGCTAACCCCTGGTACGCTCATGGACGAACCAATGATGAATCCTTTTAAAATTACGATTAAATCTTTCATGTTTATCCTCATCTGCATGCTTTTGGCAAGCACTTTCTATTCTGAATTCATTTCGCTTTCTAATATAACATGCAAAATTCAGGAAAACAATCCTTTTAGAACACTATTCTGCTAATGCTTTTACCTCTTTATACTTTTTCAGATCCACATATAATTCTCCCAAATAAGGATTTCGTTTTGTTTTCTTCACCTGCAGAATCATGTAACCCAGGACTGCTACATTACAAACCAATGCAAGGAAACTAAAAATAAACAATGGTGCTGTCTGATAGGTTGATGCTACTGCAAATTTTCCTTCATCAATAAATGCTGGAAATGTCTGTGCAAACATGCACCAGAGTGCGAGTGTCTGTGCACGATGCTGCAACCATGCACCTTTTCCAATTGTAAAAGCACAAATAGTTGGAGCCAGTAAAAGTGCAAATCCACAATACCATGCATGTCCCGGAAGGCAATTATAGGTATATGCAAAATTCCAAAGATCATATGCAATAATCCAGAACCAGACCATATCCGGCCATAGCATATCCTTACTTTTATCCCCTTTTGTTTCTTTTCTGATACAGATTCCCAGCCACCCTGTAATGGTAATGATATTCAATATTCCTGCTGCCGCATTCATATAATTCCATGGCCCTCCAAGTACATACATTGCCTCATCCGCAAGAAATCCTCCTTGTTGATACTGCATTCCAACCTGAATATCACGTGCGACTGCCTCCAGAATATTAATTGCAAGAATCAGCGGCGGAAAGCAGAGAGCTATCTTATTATCTGCAAGGCGCCATGCCTTCCCAGTCTTTTTATTCACTCCTTTTACATGTCTGATCATCCAAAAGCCAATGCACCCAGCCGTCGATGAATAAACTTTTGCAAGGTGAAACCAGTCCGTGTAGGTCTTATCCCGCAAAACAGTAAACCAAAGAACCGACAGCACAGTTGGCAACACAATAAAACAGAGTACCCCGAATATTTTATATCTTCTTGCCATTTCATTTAATCCAAATAATAATCCAAATACTAATATCCAGACAGCCCAGACTGCAACTGCACTTGCCCCACCCTCATAATTAAAAGCAAACATTTTATTTCCTCCTTAGTTGAATTAGAAACAGATTAATTCTTTGATTATAAATTCTTCTCCACTTATCACATCAAAATCTTTCACATCACAATTCGGACAATATCCCTCTACCGGAAGAAGCCGATAGGAATATCCACACCGTTTACACCTTCCAATTCCCTCTACAACCTCAATGGTCAGCTTTGATTTTTCGAATAGGGTCCCATCCACAGCGCAGGGAAAACAATTCTCCATATACTTGGGTACAATGGAAGACAACTCCCCAATTTCCAGGACAATTGCTTCCACTTCTTCAATTTCATTTTCTTTTACTACCTCTTGCAGCGTTTCAACAATTGTGTAGCATATTGATAATTCATGCATTGTTTCCCTTTCTCCGAAGTCGATTTCTACTCTTCTTTTGTAATTACACGTGCAATATTTTTAACCAAAATTTTACCTTTTCGTTTAATTAAATTCTTTACCACCACTGGCTTGATGTCTAAGAAATGAACCCCTTCTCCATCGTAGACTCTTTCCAAGTGAATGGCATCAAACTTACATTTCGTGGTACACTGTCCACACCCAACACACATATATTCATCCACTAATGTCGCCCCACAGCCCAAACAACGTTCTGTTTCTTTTTTCATCTGCTCTTCGCTTAATATTCCTCGATAATCTGCAAACGTATCCGTTATCTTCGTTTCCATCTTCCTATTTGCTGGGCGTTGTCTTGACCCGTTATCATAGCTTTCTATAACAACTGCACTTTTGTCCAATTCCTTGTACTGTCTCCGATCTCTTCCTAGCACAAGGCTCTGTCCATTTTGTACAAATCGATGAATGGATATTGCTCCTTCTTTTCCAGCCGCAATCGCATCAATCGCAAACTTAGGACCCGTGTAAACATCTCCCCCAGCAAATATATCTTCTTGCGCTGTTTGAAATGTAAAACCATCTGCCTCTACCGTTCCATTGCGTCTTATTTCTACTTTCGTGTCCTTTATGAGTTCATCCCATAAAATGGACTGACCAACAGACAACAGTACATAATCCGCTTCTACTACCATAAGTGTCTCTTCGTCATATTGTGGATTGAAACGATGTTCTGCATCAAAAACCGAAATACATTTTTTAAATTCAATTGCTTTAACTTTTCCATTTTCTGCAATCACTCGTTTGGGTCCCCATCCACAGTTGATTTTAATTTCTTCTTCTTCTGCTTCTTCAATCTCCTCAACGGCTGCCGGCATTTCCGCACGGCTTTCCAAGCAAAATTGAACTACTGATTCCGCACCTGCACGTACTGCAGTACGTGAAACATCGATGGCAACATTACCGCCTCCAATTACTACAACTTTTCCTTCGTATTTTTGGGTATTATCTTGATTAATTGATTTTAAGAAATCAATCCCAGACATAACACCGTCCGAATCTTCTCCTTCTATACCAATCGCACGTCCTCCTTGGGCACCAATTGCCAGATAGAATGCCTTGTATCCTTGTTGTCTTAGTTCTTCCAACGTAATATCTTTTCCAACTTCAATACCCGTTTTAAATTCCACTCCCATCTCTTTGATGATGTTGATTTCTGCCTCAACTACATCCTTTTCCAATCGGAAGGAAGGAATCCCCAACGTAAGCATCCCGCCTAGTTGTGCTTCTTTTTCAAACACCGTAATATGATATCCATCTAAAGCAAGGAAATACGCGCAAGATAACCCTGCCGGACCCGCACCTATAATTGCTATTTTTTTGTCACTATAGTCGTGACGTTTTACTGGCAACACTCTATTCTTAGGATCTAACTCTTGTTGTGCTATAAACTTCTTGATTTCATCAATAGCTACCGGCTCATCAATATTATTACGAGTACATGCATCCTCACAACGCCGGTTACAAATTCGCCCACACACTGCTGGCAATGGATTTTCTTTTCTAATCAGTTCTAACGCTTCAGCATACTTCCCTTGAGAAGCAAGTTTTACATATCCTTGCACTGCAATATGGGCTGGGCAATTTGTTTTACATGGTGCTGTTCCAGAATCTACCACATTCTCACGGTTAATCCGATAGTCAGCATTCCAATTTTCTTCTTTCCACACTCTATCCCTTGGCGTAATTTTTGTCGTAATATCAGTGACTACTGGTTTTGTCGAACAGACTTTTTGCCCTAACTTAAGTGCATTAACTGGACAGTTTTCGACACATTGTCCACAAGCCACGCATTTCTCCTTATCAACACGAGCAACATAATTAGAACGAACCATATCATTATTTTTAAACATCGCAGCAGTTCTAAGTGATAAGCATCCACACCCACAGCAGTTACAAATCGCATGTGTCTTTCCGTTACCATCTGTATTTGGTATTTGATGCATCAGTCCATTTTCTTCTGCTTTTCTAATAATCTCATATGCTTCTTCTCTACTAATCTCACGTCCTCGTCCTGTTTTGATATAGTATTCAGCCGCATGCCCCATTTGAATACACATATCCTCTTTCAAATGTCCACATCCCTCACCCATCAACTCCCGGTCTGTACGGCATGAGCAATCCGTAACCGTAAACACATCATTCTCCTCCAAATACTTCGACACCTCTTCATAAGAAGCAGCATGGGAGTTTCCGTCGAGTGCTGTTTGTATTGGGATAACACGCATTAATCCTACCCCAACCGGAAACGCTCCTGAACTTTTAGGTCCTCTCACACGTCCATAAGCTTCCATTGCATATCCGATAATCGGATATTTTTCGCAGTTTTCTCTGCTATTTACGATAACTTCCATTGTCCCCGGAATCCATGTTTCTGCCCAAAAAACATCTACACTACGTTTTTTGTCTGTATTCCAAAACGCAACTCCATAATAGGCAAGTTTTTCCAATTGCTCTTTTACATATGCCTCTGGTTTATCCATCTCTTTCGCAATCTCTTCCACCGTTTTTTCCACATAAATACCCAGGTGAAGGCCTACCAAAGCCATATCGCGATCAACACCTGCCTCAAGAATAACATATTCGGGATCCTCCCATTGAAAAGTTTCCTTTGGTGCTTTTCTTCCCAAATGGTTGGCTAACGCCAGCACGTCTTTGTCGTACTTGCACTCATACCAATCCGGGAAAATCATCTTTGTAGTCTCCTGCATTCTTCCTCCTCTATCCAGCCCTGCCAGATTTGAATTGCTATTTATTTGTTTCGACTTATCTATTCATTCCATTGTCTGACCTGTGTTCGAATCCACTCATACCAGTCTTCCATGCCTTCACCGGTACTTGATGCGATTGGGATTACCTGAATTTTAGGGTTTAACTTCATCACCCGTTCCTTACACGCTTCTATGTCAAAATTAAAATAGGGTAGCACATCAATTTTATTAATCAATAACACATCACAAATCGAAAACATCAAAGGATATTTTAACGGTTTATCGTCCCCTTCCGGAACACTTAGTATCATTGCATTCTTCACCGCTCCTGTATCAAACTCTGCTGGGCAAACAAGATTCCCCACATTTTCTAATATTGCGAAATCAATGTCTTGCGTCCCTAGTCCTTCTAGCCCTTGTTTTGTCATATCTGCATCCAAATGACACATCCCACCTGTATGCAACTGAATCACTTTTACTCCAGATGTAGCAATTGTAGAAGCGTCAACATCCGAATCAATATCCGCCTCCATAACACCAATTTTCATTTCTTCTTTTAGTGCCCCTATCGTTTTCATTAATGTTGTCGTTTTACCAGATCCTGGCGATGACATAAGATTAAGTAAGAATACTTTCTCTTTTTTCAACTCTTCTCGCAGCAAATCAGCTTGCCTATCGTTATTTTCAAAAATACTTCGTTTTACTTCCAGTATTTTAAATTCTTTCATTTCGGCTCCCTTTCCCTTCGCTCTTTTTTTATTGGTCTCTCCAACTCAATCTATCATACCACATTGTGAAAAAAGCATCAATAACCACTTTCAATCCTTATAACAGGTCTTTTCTTCCTTTTTTCACTTCAAAGTAATCCTTATATAAAATAGATTTTCCATTACTGGTCCAACCAGTACCATTTATTCATTTCATGATTTGCGCTTGCAAGTTAGAATTGAATATTATAAAATAAAACAATTAGTACTTGGTTGTGTCAGCACCAGACTGGAGGTTTTGAATGGAATTCAGCAAATTGAGCTCTCCTTCTTTAAAGGAACTTTTTATAAAAGAATTAGAAAAAATGATCCTATCCGGCAAACTTGAAATCGGGAGCAAACTTCCACCGGAGCGGGAACTTGCAAGTACAATGCAGATAAGCCGTGCTGTCATTAATAGTGGTATTTCAGAACTCGCCAGAAAGGGGTTTTTAGTCATTCACCCCCGCATCGGCACCTTTGTAGCCGATTATAGAAGAGACGGTACCCTAGATACCTTGATCGCAATTATGAATTATAATGGTGGAATTCTACGTGATGATGAGATTCGTTCTATCTTAGAACTAAGAATTGCACTTGACACGCTCGCTGTCAAACTCAGCATTCCCAAAATTACCGAAGATGAAATTCAGACTCTAAACTCCCATGTTGAAGCTCTAATGAAGTCAACCACTTTCGAACAAGCTTCTGCAAATGCGTTTGCCTTTCAACACGAGCTGGCTTTTATTTCAGGCAATACCTTGCTACCTCTTCTTTTTTCATCCTTTAAATCGCCCGTACTATCTTTATGGGATCGTTATTGCATGCTATATGGAATCGAAACATTATACAAAAATACAGCCCAATTGTGTGAATGCATTCAAATGCGTGACACACAAGGAGCTGTTGATTGTCTTACTATTACAATTGACGATACCATACAAGGTTCTCGCAAAATTTATTATTAAGTCTCTACCTTTACGAGGTATACATTAGCAGATTAGTAATAACCAGTGAAATCCCTGACAGAAACAAAAATAGAATTACTATTTTCTTTATGATTGTATCTTTTAACTTTTTTCCTATATAGGTTCCTGCCAATAGTCCCATCACCATGAAAGGAATAAGTTGAAGTGCCGTTTGCATGGTCTGTAGCGTTATAATTCCAGTTAGCAGATACAAGATCCAGCGAACAGAATTCTCTACAATAAAAACCGCACACAGGTTTCCTCGAAAGCTTCCAGAATCCTCTGTTGTTCTGCTTACATACGCTGCTAAAAGCGCACCAATTCCAAATAATCCGCAAAGAATTCCCGAGGCAAGTCCGATTGCACCCATAATCGTTTGATTTGTCTTTTTTTCTTTCTTAATATTTTCACGCAAAAACATTTCTACACTAAGTACAATCACGACGATTCCAAACATCATTTTCAAAACTTCGCTGTTTCCTATTTTTAACAGTAAGATACCAGGAACACTTCCCAAAACAACCAGTATTGAGAGTGGAAGCCAGATAGATGTCAATAAATGCTTCCTTTCTCTCCAGACAATGTAGAGATTTGACGGGTAACCTACTATTAATTCGACAGGCGAAATGTTTATGTTCGCCTGTCTGAAGCTAAGAATCGAAGTGAAAACAAGTGTATTCGCAAACCCACACATGCCTTTAATCATATAGGCAATCACTACAGCAATCATCATTTCTATTCCTGGTAGCATTTTCATCTTCTCCTCGTTCTTCCCACATGGGATTCTACTTCTTATTCCTTAAAAACCGAGAAAACAGTCTATCTTTTTCTACTGTGCATTTGTACAATACATTTTCTTCTATCATTTCCACACATTTTCTAGTGATCCAGTTGTGCCACATCTTCCATCTCCACGGAATCCTCAACCTGTTCCTGCAGGTATCTCACGCAAACAACCGCCTGAGACCAGTTGATAAAGATCTGACTATGCATACTCTTTTCTCCTGCCACCTTGACAATACAACAAATTAATTTTTCTACAACATCCTTTGTGAAAGGACTCCCTCTCCAGTGGAAGGTTAAGACTTTTCCCTTTTTGATTGCCTGCCGGCAGCGTTTTTCCACATCTTCCTGCTTGGTAAAGGAAAGTTTCTTCTCTTTATAATAAAAACGATTGGGTTCAATACAGGAAGGAATTTCGTAGATCACAGGCTCGTGGTCCATAAAAATATGCCTATCATCTAAATTAAAATAGTCATATCTTACCCCTGCTTTTCCTAACGTATTGTCAAAAGTAGCATCCAGATGATACCATGCTCCATTGATTTGAATCAAGTTCCAGGCATGACGATATTTAATATTCTTCTCTGGGTTATTTTCTGAAATCACAACGATACAAGGAATAGAAAGCTGATCACAAAGAATTTTTACTGACTTTGCAATTCCTTCACAGACCCCAACTCCCTGTCCCAAGGGGCCAAGGATTTCATGGGAATATTGCTTCTTTAACTTATCATAAGTTACATTTTCACAAATAAAATCATGAATGTATTGTTCCTTCTCCCAGTCATTTTTATCCATTACTACACGGACCAACTTCTTCACCCTTGCAGTCATTGCCATTTGATGCTCTCTAATCTTATTCTTTTCAAATAAATAGACAGGTTTTATCTTAATCAACCCCGAATCTTTGTAATAGGAATACTGAAAAGTTGACGCATAAAAGATTTCCGGGCAGTCTAACCTTACCTTATAAAAAATATCATTTAACTGTGTTCCCTCAATTCTCGAAACATCAAAACACTGAGAAACTGACTCCAATCCATCTTTTATTTCATAATAAATTCTTTTCTGTTGTTTATTCATCTGACTATAATAATATGGTTCCATTTTTTCTCCAAAAGTTTTATTGAAAAATGCAAGAAAGCCCCTTGAATGCATGCATTCTGGGGCTTTGATATACATTTTGATTCGTAAATAACACATTGTCGCATAGTGACAATTGATTATCTCTTCGAGAACTGTGGTGCTCTACGTGCTGCTTTGAGTCCGTATTTCTTTCTTTCTTTCATTCTTGGATCTCTTGTCAAGAAACCAGCTTTTTTAAGAACTGGACGGAAATCTGCATCTACCTGTAATAAAGCTCTTGAGATACCATGTCTGATGGCACCTGCCTGTCCTGTGTAACCACCGCCACGAACTGTAATAATAGCATCATATTTCTCTACTGTTTCAGTTGCTGCTAATGGCTGACGAACGATAACTTTCAATGTTTCTAATCCGAAATATTCGTCGATTGTTCTTTTATTAATTGTAATATTACCTTTACCAGGTAATAAATAAACTCTTGCGATTGATTTTTTTCTTCTACCAGTTCCGTAGTATTTTGCTGCTTTAGCCACTGTAATATCCTCCTTCCGGTTCCTAATTAAAATGTTAATACTTCAGGTTTCTGAGCTGCTTGATCATGCTCAGGTCCTGCGTACACGTGAAGTTTTGTATACATCTGTCTTCCAAGAGGTCCTTTTGGAAGCATGCCTTTTACAGCAAGTTCTATAACCTGTTCTGGTTTTTTAGCTAATTTTTCTCTTAAAGTTGTTTCTTTCATACCACCAACATAGTCTGAATGGTGATAGTAAATTTTCTGGTCAAGTTTTTTTCCTGTTACTTCAATTTTCTCAGCATTGATTATAATTACATAATCACCTAAGTCAGCGTGAGGAGTGAAAATTGCTTTGTTCTTTCCTCTTAAAACTTTTGCTACTTCTGAAGCTAAACGTCCTAAGGTATATCCTGTAGCATCAACTACATACCATTTTCTATCAATTGTAGATGGATTAGGCATAAAAGTTTTCATCGTCTTTCCTCCATACATCAAATCTGATGATATTACTCATATTTTTTATTCCTACCAGCGAACTGGTTCCGGAATGTTTTTATTGTTTCTGCGCTTTTTTTAATAATCGTTCCGGGGCATTGGATCGATTCATTTAATCATCGCCACATTGAACTATTATATTATACGCTTCCACGTGTGTCAACCTTTTTTTTACTCAAGTATGCATTCTGCTCCAGAAATTGATAGGACTTAAGCGTCAACCCATTTGCAGGAGCAACTGGTCCTGACTTTGATCTATCTCGACTTTCCAATATTTCTTTTACATATTCTGGTGGATAAAAATCTCTTCCAACCCGCATAAGCGTGCCAACAATCAACCGGACCATATTATAGAGAAACCCTGTTCCAGAAATTGTAATGAGGATCATATCTGCATCTCTTTGAACATCAATTGCTGTAATTGTCCGCACCGTGGTACCCGCTTGCGTTTTCTGATTACTAAAAGCAATGAAATCGTGCTCCCCACACAAGCACTCTGCTGCACGCTTCATTTTTTCCAAATCCAATGGATAATAATAAAAATAGGATTCCAGTCTCTTTGTTGGGATTGGAAACTTGGTATTTAAAATCTTATATTGGTATGTTTTAATGCTTTTGCATTTCCTTGGATGAAAATCAAGTGGCACTTCCATCGAATTCCGTATTTGAATGTCTTCTGGTAATCTTTGATTGATTGCAAAAGAAAACTTTTCCCCAGGAATTCTGCTCTCCGTATCAAAAACTGCTATGTTGCAGAGCGCATGGACTCCTGAATCAGTTCTACTGGCCCCAATTACATGAATCCGTTCACCCGTCAGCTTCCCGATCACTCGGTTTAACTCACTCTCTATTGTGATTCCATTCTTTTGAATTTGCCACCCATGGTAATTTGTCCCATCATAGGATACTTCCATCATGATTCGTTTCATATTAACACTAAGACTCTCCCGACTATAATTACAATCATTAAATAGACAATCATTACAAGATAAGCCATAAAATCCTGTTTTTTGTAGGCGAGTGGTTTCATCTTTGTTCTGAACTCTCCGCCTCGATAGCACCTTGCTTCCATTGCCATTGCCAGATCATTTGCTCTTCTGAATGCTGAAATAAAAAGTGGAACCAGCAAAGGGACCAAGCTTTTTGCTTTCTTAATCAGGTTTCCGCTCTCGAAATCCGCTCCTCTTGCAATCTGCGCTTTCATTATCTTGTCTGTTTCTTCAAGCAGAATTGGAATGAACCGGAGTGCAATCGACATCATCATTGAAATTTCATGGACTGGTACCCGAAACCGTTGCAAAGGTTTTAGTAGTTTTTCCATTCCATCCGTCAAATTGTTAGGTGTCGTTGTCAGTGTCATAAGGGAAGACCCAACAATCAAAAAGGTAAGGCGTAGTGCCATAAAAACAGCAATTCTAAGACCTTCTTTCGTGATTCTTAGCTTCCAGAATGCAATCAAGGTTTCTCCCGGCGTTAAAAACAAATTGAAGATCACTGTAATCATCAACAGAAATAGAATTGCTCTCATTCCTTTGACCATGAATCGAAATGGAACATGAGATAATTTGATAACTCCTGCCAAAAATGCAATCGCAATTAGATACCCTGTAAAATTTTTTATTGTAAATAATGATATTATAAAAAGAATCGTTCCTAGCAGTTTTACCCTCGGATCTAGTCTATGAATGCAGGAATCCGTCTGGTAGTACTGTCCAAGTGTGATATCTCTAATCATGCTAAAACCTCATTGCTCTCAAAATTTCATCCCTTGCATCTTCTACAGTCGTTGCATCGATGTCTACAGGGCATACCTCTTTGTTAATCTGGTTCATAATATAAGTAATTTGTGGTGCTGCAAGGCCGACTTCCTCTAATTTCTTATATTC
>CANRNK010000063.1 GCA_947631985.1 uncultured Lachnospiraceae bacterium
TACATCTGATCAATTCTGCTGTCACCAATTCGGATAATATTCGTTTGATCTGTATGATCTACATATCTGGCAGGTGCTTTTCCGCCAATTGGAAGAAGCGATAAGGTAGCTGTCTTCGTATATCCAAAGCTTTTGGTTTCTTTACAATATACTTTACTCCAGTTGTCATTTCGTTCCACTACGAGCAATTCATCCGCCGGAAGTACGTTTGACAGAATCGCAGATTGTTCATTTTGTTCTGCATAAATGTTTTGAGACTCTAGTGCCCAATACGATGTTCCAACGAATCCACTTGCCATTCCCGCAAAAAGAACCAGAATAAAAGCTACCATTATTTTTTTTAGTTTTAGCATAAAAAGCTCCCGTTTTGTATTTTCTTAATTATAAGTGAATTTATCTGTAAAATCAAACATTTAATTCAATTATTTAGAAGAAATATACAAAAGCTGCATTTTCGATAGTTTTTGTATTGCAGTACAAAAACTTGCTATTTCTTATGAGTTTTTGCATTCCAGTACAAAAACTTTCTTTTTTATCGAGTTTTGCATCAAAAAAACAGATCCTGTGAAAGATCTGTTTTTTTGAATTTTATATCGTATCTATTTACACCAGATATTCACATGCGGCCAACGCTGCAATCGCTCCATCTGAAGCCGCTGTTGCGAGCTGTCTTACATTCTTGGTTCTGCAATCGCCTGCCACAAAAATGCCAGCACTTTTGGTCTTACAGCTTTCCGGTGCGCTGATATATCCTTTTTCATCAAGTTCTACCTGCGCCTCGAAGGCAGAATTCTCAGGAATCTGGCCAATCGCTACGAAGAGTCCATTGATTGCGATTTCCTTTTCTTCCCCAGTTATCTTATCCTGCACGATTACGCCGGATAATCTGTCTTCTCCGAGTAATTCTTTTATGGTGCTATTGAGTACAAATACAACATTCTCTTTATTCTTCAAAGCCTGTACCAGCTTTTCTTCCCCACGGAAGGCATCTCTTCTATGAATCAGATATACCTTATTGCAGAAGTTTGACAGATAAATCGCGTCTTCAAGTGCGGTGTTTCCACCACCATTGACAGCCACGTCTTTTCCTCTGAAAAAAGCTCCATCACAGGTCGCACAATAAGAAATACCAGCACCAACCAATTCTGTTTCCCGTTCCACACCAAGTGGTCTGTTCTTGGCACCAGTTGCCAAAATCACACTCTTGCATGGGTAACTTCCCTGATCTGTAACGACAGTCTTCTCCGCACCTCTGTCCTCTATCTTAATTACCTTCTCAAACTTCACCTGCGCTCCAAGCTCCGTCGCCTGTTCATATAGGTTGGTTGCAAACTCATACCCGGATATATTCTTGATTCCAGGATAGTTCTCTATTTCCGGAGTGTTAACGATCTGTCCACCATACACTTCGCTTTCAAATACCAATACACTTTTAGCAGCTCTCACGCCATAGATTGCTGCTGACAATCCTGCTGTTCCTGCTCCAACTATAATAATATCCGTCATCTGGCACATCCTTTCGTCCTAACAGTATTTACTGAATTCATTATAACAGAGCCGCTACTTTCGAGTCAATTGCATCAGCTTCTGTTGTAGGTGCAAATCTTTCTACAACCTTGCCCTGCTTGTCCACAAGGAATTTTGAAAAATTCCACTTGATTGCTGACCCAAGGATAGAACCCTTTTCTTTTTTCAAAAATGTAAATAAAGGATCTTCATTTTTGCCGTTTACATCTACTTTTCCAAATTGCGGAAATGTTGTGTCGTATTTCAACTGGCAAAATTCGTGAATCTCATCACTGTTACCAGGTGCCTGATTCCCGAACTGATTACATGGAAAATCAAGAATTTCAAATCCCTGTTCCTTATATTTGCGATATAATTTTTCCAATCCTTCATACTGTGGTGTAAATCCGCAACCCGTCGCTGTATTTACGATCAGCAATGCTTTTCCTTCATACTCTTTTAAAGATACTTCTTTTCCCGTTCTGTCCTTCACGCTTAGCTCATAAATACTCATCTTAAAATCCTCCTGAAATAAATTCAATTATCTTGTTTGCTTGTTTGTAATTGAATTGTATGCAATTTAAAAGAGTTTGTCAAGAGTTTTTTTCAAATACTTAATTCATTCAAATTCTACACTTTCTTCTAAAGCCTTCAACTCTTCTTCTGAAAAGCCTTCCGTTTTAATGAAATCTTCAAACGATGTTGTCTTATCATTAAGTCTGCCTTCTGCCAATTTTAGCATTCTCATATTTTCAATTTTTTCTGATAATGCCTCTAACCTTTTTATTTTTTCTTGAATCATTTTATACTCTTTTACAGACACAATAACAGCCGTTGGTTGATTATTCTTCATGACAAGGTATTCACTATTATTTTCAGCAACATCCGAAAAGATTTTTCCAGCCTTTCCCTGACTAAATTCAGAAATAGGAATAAGTCTTTCTGTAAATTCTACTAATGATAAGTTCATATGCTCCATCTCCTTTTATTGTTAGTCTTTTGATAAACTTAATTATAATATATGCACTTATATTAATCAATATTCGCTGTAATATATTACATCTTTTTTTAGTTTATATTTTATATACTATTTTAACATTTTTCAATCTAAAAACATCTAAAAATACAAAAAAAGCTGTAAAATTTAAAATTAAAATTTTACAGCTTTTCACTCGTCACTACTTTATTTCGCCTCTGGATATTCATTGCACAATAACCTGTAAGGTGCCTCATCCTCATCAATTGCAGGGAATCTTCCAGTACCTTCCTCGTAGAACCGGTTATCATTCTGGTCATCATTACACATAGACACTTCGCCAAGCAGTACTTTCCCGCCCTTATTCAACACTTCGAAGTCATGATAGAGGTATGGTGTAATCGTAATACTTTCACCTGGTGTTAGTTTCACAGCTGTCCCCGCAGGTACGATTGAGATCTTCCCATCTGTGTTGACAGTCACATCCGTATCCAGCATCTTGCCGTCCTTGTCACTGTTATAGACCGTAATGTAGACATCGTTGCCACCGCGGTTAATGATATCTTCCATCTTATTCCAATGAAAGTGCATTGCTGCTTTCTGCCCTGGATACATCATTAGCAATTTTTCCGCATATGGTTTCACATACTTTTCCATTTTCTGGTTTCCGTTACGTACGGTGAACAGACCAAATCCATTTTTCGAAAAGTCTCCCATTCCAAAGTCAGTAATGTCCCATCCAAGCCCATTGTCTCTAACCTCATCATATTCAGGTCCCTTTTCATTCCATTCCTGTACTGTCCAATTTGCAAACGGTGGTAAAAAAAAGCCAATTTCCTTCGCAAGCGCTTCCATATCTTTGATAACTTGATTAATTTGTGAACGTTTCATACGATTCCTCCATTTTATTCTTAACCCGAGATTTTTGATAGACTTTCTTTCACTTCCTGCATTGTAGGGATAGATGGAGCCGCACCCTTTCTGGAAACCGCAATTGCAGAAGCCATGGTGCTAATTCTAAGAGCTTCCTCAATCGCAACCCGCTTCGCAGTAGAGGCTACAAAGAAACCTGTAAAAGTATCTCCCGCAGCCGTAGTATCTACAACTGGTGAATCGTAGATTTCCTGTCTGTAACGTTTACCCTCTTCCTGGTAAACAGCACCTCTCTTGCCTAGTGTTAGCAATACCTTCGCCTCTGGATACCTGATATACATAGAAGTTAAGATATCTTCTTCCTCTCTCTCACCAGTAATCTGTTCTCCTTCTATTTCATTCATAACGAAATATGAGATTTTATTCAAATTGCATCGTTCAAGATTCGAATCAAACGGTGATGGGTTCAATACAATTATAAGCCCTTTATCATAAGCTTTGTCAATTATGTAATCCAACAAGTTAATTTCATTTTGCAAAATCAGATAATCATCCTTCTCAAACGCCGATAGAATTTCATCAATATAATCCTTGGTAAAGGTCCTATTACAGCCTCCGTACAGCATGATACAATTCTGTCCATTTTTATCAATCTGAATAATCGTATGGCCGTTTTTTTCCTGGCCATATTTCATATACATCGACTGAATTCCGTATTCGCTACATGCATCCAAAAACACACTTCCCTCTGTACCAAGTATTCCCGCATGATAAACATCAGCTCCTGCTCTTGCAAGTGCAACAGATTGATTAAATCCCTTACCACCCATAAATACTTCCATCCCTTTAGAAGCAATCGTCTCTCCCGCACGAACCATATGGTCAACCTGATATACATAGTCCAGATTCAATGATCCTATATTGATTACCTTCATCTTTCATTATCCTTCCGCTATTAAGATACCTTCAACGACTGTTCAAATGCCTGCATGATAAGTAATGCCACTGCCGCTCCTGGATCCCAGAGACTTCTTGAGGCCTCGCCACGTGTCGCCGCTCTTCCATGTACTGCAATCATGCTCGTTGTATTCTCGAATCCCTTTTCAGCTGCTTCCGTCGCAAGTTCTGCTGCTTTGACAAGATTATTCCCTTCCTCTAGCGTTTTTTTCATCGCCTCGACCGCCGGATAGAACCCATCCAAAAAAGTTTTATCTCCAACTTTTGCCTTTCCTCTGTTTGCAACCCCTTCAAAATATGCCTGAAACAACACAATAAAATCCTGTTCCTTAATTTCAGTTTTTCCTTTTAATGCTTTTCCCGCCTGCATCAAACCTGATGCCATCAGTGTTCCCATCGTCGAGGGAACAGCTGTACTCATTGCTTTTCCAGCATCATATAGCAGCTTCCCCGCATCCGTATGTTGCCCATCCTTTACTGCCTGGTATGCAGCTCTAAATCCGTCGCTCATAGTCAGTCCAAGATCTCCATCTCCAACAACACTGTCTAGTTGAATCAGATATTCTTTCTTCTCATTCATGATTTCATCCGCCTTCTCCAAGAAGACAATTAATACTTTGTTATCCATTTTCTTATTCCTCCACAGTTACACCTGTACAAAAAAAGGAGTTTGCGCTGGCGCTTCCATATATTTTTTGAGTTCTTCATCTAACTTAAGTAAAGAAATTGAAAATCCAGCCATCTCTAGTGAAGTGACATATTCTCCCACATAGAATTTGTGTACCTTGATTCCCTTTTCTCCTAACACCTTGTTCACTCTACGTGTAACAATATATTGTTCATCGAGTGTCGTTGAGCCAAGTCCATTAATCAGTACATCCACTTCATCTCCAGACACATAAGGAATATCCGCAATTATTTTCTCCAGCATCTCATCTACAATTTGATCTGCCGGCTCAATTTCACCTCTTCTAATTCCAGTTTCCCCATGAATTCCCATTCCAATTTCCATCTCGTTTTCGCCAAGCTCAAACCCTGGTTTCCCTACTCTTGGAACGATACAAGGGGTTAATGCAACTCCCATCGTTCGAACATTTCCTGCCGCTTTTTCTGCAATTCTTTTCACCTCGTCAAGATCAAGCATCGCATCCGCTGCCGCTCCAGCACATTTATATACAAAGAAGATTCCAGCAACGCCTCTTCTTGTGTTCTTCTCTCCTGGTGATGCCGGACCCGCTGATGCAACATCTTCTCCCGCAACTACACTTTCCACACGAATATCTTCTTCAAAGTCCGCCTGCTCTGCAGCCATATCAAAATTAAAAATATCCCCATTGTAATTTCCATATATATATAAGACACCTGCTCCAGAATTAATTTCTTTTGTAATCGCAAGCATTTGTTCTGCACTTGGAGATTGAAATACATCCCCTACAGAGCATCCGTCTAACATTCCCTTCCCTACATAACCTAGGAACAAAGGAAGATGTCCCGAACCCCCACCTGTTGCAATCCCAACTTTTCCTTCTTTTTTATTTGCGCTTACCAGACATCTCACATCATCATTTGTGTAGGTAACCAAATCCGAATGTGCAATATACAAGCCTTGCAGCATTTCATTTACGTAATTTTCTGGCTGATTAATTATTTTTTTCATCATTCACTCCTATTCTGCGGCTCTGGGTCGCCTGCCTGTAATTAAGTCACACGATTCATTTTTACTGAACAATCTGAATATAGTCTTCTTCTTTGTAATCAACAATGACACAATCATTCTTATATATTCTTTCTGGGAGCGCAACCATAACATGTACCACTTCCTGTCCACGCGCAAATGGCGCTAAATGCCATACTCCCGTATTCAATCTGACAAGCGTACCCTTCGGAACAAGAAAGGCCCTGGTTTGTTCCGGTATCGGCTTATTAGAAGGTGGTGCAACATGAACAATGATATCGCCATCCATCGGTAGCAATATTTCAGCAGTCGTATTGTGGTATTCTGCCGCGGTTACAATCATCTCCTCTTTTCTATGCGCAAGAAGTGCTGAAAAACCAATCGGTTCCTTTCCCGAAACCGGATAAAGAATATGATCATGATAAAAATCTCCCAAATTATGACCTGTTGGATTTAAAAAATCATAATAACTTCCAAATTCCTCAAATGCATCCTTGGATAAATGTACCGTTTCAATTTTCCTCATTTTGATAACCAACCCTTTCCCTATTCTTTCTTTTTACTTTCTACAACTTTTGTTATTATCATGATTGCCAGTAGAAGCAATCCCCATACAAAGGTCTTCACAAAAGAATTGACACGCAAAATATTAAAAGCACTCGACACCAGCTGAAGTACGATAACCGCCATTGCCACACCTGCCACTTTGCCTTTTCCACCTTCCGGTGCCGTTCCGCCAAGCACGACGATGAGTAATGTCAGCAAAGTATAAGAACTGCCATAATCTGCCTTGGCTGAATTATAGTGTGAAGCCATTAAGATTCCACTCACTGCACCTAACATTCCACCAATGAGGTAAGTTGTAATTGTAATCTTCAGATTATGAATTCCCGAATATTTCGATGCAATATCATTGGTTCCCATATACAATACATGCTGTCCATATACCGTCGCACGTAATATATATGCCACGATCAGAAATACCATGATAAAAATAAGCAGTGCGATTGGTATCCCGAAAAACGCTCCATTTGCCAACAAGCTGTAACTCTCAGGCAACCCCGTCAGTGCGGGACCCTTGGTGACCGCAAGTCCAAGACCTGTATAAAGCTGCAATCCGCACAATGTCACAAGCATCGCCGGAATTCTCAGATAGCCAATTAAAAAACCATTGAATGTACCACATAGAGCGCCCACTATCAATGCTGCTCCTATGCCAAGTAGAATTGATGTTCCACTACCACCCGTCTTAATCATAACGATACTTCCAATAATACTTGAAAAATTAGCAATCCCAACAAGCGATAGGTCAATTCCTCCCGATATCATTGCCAGCATCATACCAAGTGCAAGAATTCCATACTCCGGAAATTGAATGCACATCCCCTGCAGATTTGCTATTCCCAAGAAAGAACCCGGTGCAAAAATACCCATTAGCGCAAATATCAAAAGTGCGATTCCAAATAATGCCAGGGTATTCTTATCAGCCTCTTTAAAAAACTTTTTGCTCTTTTCCATCTTCAGAACCCCCTATACCTTTGCACTGTTTGCTATTTTTTTTGCACGTAACGATGTGATAGATGTTCCAATTACAATGATTAATCCCACTACAAATGTCTGAAAATGTGTTGGAATCCCTAGCATAATCAAGTTGTTCTGAACGATTGCGATCAATAGAACCCCCAAGATCGTACCAATC
Source organism: uncultured Lachnospiraceae bacterium (assembly GCA_947631985.1). Taxonomy (GTDB): domain Bacteria; phylum Bacillota; class Clostridia; order Lachnospirales; family Lachnospiraceae; genus SZUA-378. Next base: position 7,687 of record CANRNK010000063.1, read on the forward strand.
ACTGTACCGTGTCCTCCCGTTATTCTGGTTCCTCCTACTACAACTGCAGCAATCACCATCATCTCACTTCCCATTAGACTCTGCGGACTCGCCTGCCTCATCAAAATGGTATACGTCAATCCACCAATTCCGGCAAACAGGCCAGAACTCATGTACACAATAAACTGAATCCTTGTTACGTTAAATCCCGCAATTCTCGCTGCGTTTTTGTCACCTCCAATTGCATAAATCCCCCTTCCAAGCATCGTATATTTCAACACATAATATGCAACGATTATCATACTTACCGGAATCAAGATCAATGCGGTCAATTGGTATGTGATTCCCTGTGAATTCGTATAGGAAATGAGAAACACTTTTGAAAGAGCATCCATTTTCTCTGGAATATTAGAAATTTCTTTTGTTCCAAGAAAAGCCAAAGTCGCACCATTTGCAACGCTACTCACACCCAAGGTTGCAATCAGTGGCGGAAGCTTTATTTTGGCAATCAAATATGCATTAAGTGCACCAAACGCCAAGCCTATAAGGGCCACCATTCCATATGCAAAAATTGGGCTCTCAATTCCAAAAGCAATCACAAACCGTATTGTGCTGTACATCGCAATACATGCTACCGCCGGAAAAGAAACATCAATACCTCCAGAGATAATTACAACCATTTCACAAATCGCAAAAATCAATGTAATTAACATCGCTCTGGATAAGGTGATTGCAGTAGACATTCCAAGAAATACAGGGTTCACAATTCCTATTAGTATGCAAAGGGCAATGATGATATAGACAACGATTATCTCGTTCGTCGTCAAAATCTGTTTTACTTTTTTATTCATATCGTTCTCCTTTACATCCCACTATTTAATAATCCAGTAAGTTCCGCTTCACTCATATCCCCTGTTTCAATAATGCCAGAAGTCTGTCCATTCTTCATAATAATGAGCTTATTGCAGTTATGGATTAATTCATTTAAATCATCCGATATAATCATAATGCCAATTCCTTTTTTTGCCAGTTCATGCAAAATAGTATGAATATCTGCCTTCGACCCTACATCAACACCAACTGTCGGCCCATTTAAGATGAGTAGAGAAGGCTCTGTATTTAACCACTTAGCAATAACCATTTTCTGGGCATTTCCACCAGAAAGTGTTCTCATCATTGCTTCTGACGAGGAGGCTGCACAGCCAATCGTTTTTATCCACTGCCAGGTCACTTCTTTCATCTTCTTATGATCAAGTCCGGTTTTTTCCATATATCTGCCAATCGATGCTGCCACCGTATTTTGGCAAATAGAGCGATCCATAAAAAGACCTTGCGTCAGCCTGTCTTCAGGAACATATCCAATTTTGTACTTCATTGCATCTTGCACGGAACGAATTTCAATCTTTTTACCATTTAATGTAATGGTTCCCGTCTCTGCCGGTGCGAGTCCAAACAGGGCATCTCCTATTTCACCACGTCCCGAACCAAGCAATCCAGTGATTCCTAGTACATCTCCTTTTCTAAGTGTGAAGTTCACATTTTCAAAGGCACCTTTTTTGGTCAGATTCTCTACTTTAACAATTTCTTCCTCAAAGTACTCAGGTCTATAAATATCATCTGCAACCTCATGCCCGGTAAGGCATTTAACAAACCGTGCTCTGTCAAATTCTTCAATCATGCCCGTTGCAACATTTTCCCCATTTCGAAGGATTGTAAGTCTATCCGCTATCCTATAGATTTCATCAAGCTTATGATTGACAATTACAATCGCCATTCCTTTTTCTTTTAGATTTCGAATTATTATATTTAATTTCTCAACTTCGTTGGCTGTTAACGCAGTTGTCGGTTCGTCTAGTATCAGTAACTTTGCATCATTGATAATTGCTCTGCAGATTGCTACCATTTGTTTGTTTGCAACCGATAGTCTCTCAACCAGAATATCTGGATCCATATGTGCACCAATCTGTTCCATTGCATGTAGCGCAAGTTCTCTGGCTTCTTTCCATTTCATTTTTTTTGCGCCCGTCATCAACGCATGATTCATTGCAATATTCTCTGCCACAGACAAATTGGGAAATACGGCAAAATCCTGATAGATTACCTGAATTCCCATCCTGATCGAATCAATTGGAGTCAATTTATCAATTCTTTTTCCTTCTATATATATTTCGCCTTCTGTAGCATTGTGCGCTCCCGATATTACTTTTATCAATGTGGATTTACCACATCCATTTTCTCCTGCAAGGCAATGAATTTCTCCACATTTCACTTCAAGGCTGACACCCTTAAGCGCTTTTACCCCGCCAAAGTATTTTTTCACATGATCTAATTTCAAAAAAGTATCTGCCATACACATTACCAACTTTCTCTCAGTTGCATTTCATAATAAACGGACCTCATAAATCTAGCCATATGATTTATAAGATCCGCTCCCTTCAAGGAATATTTCTATTCCTTCTACCCTAAATCCATTTTTATATTATGATCAAAAATCATATGCAGGATCATCAACATTTTCTTTTGTTACATCAATCCATGCCTGTCCATACAGAACTTTGTCAACAAGTGTCATGTCATCATATCCAGTTACACCTAAGTCACATCCATTACCGATAGTTTCTTTATCCAGAACCTTAATTGCCAGCTGAATCATTGCCTGTCCTGCAAGAGAAGGATCCCAGAAGGATATCATTTCAATTGTACCATCCTTTACATATTTACCAGAAACAGAAACCAATGAAGTTCCTGCCAACTTAACTTTTCCTGCCAAACCAAGTTCTTCTACTGCAAGTGCTGCCCCTGCAACATCTGGCATTGCAGAACCCTGAATCGCTGCAATATTTGGATTTGCAGTCAATGCTTCTTTTACTTTTTCATATGCTTTTGACTGATCATCTGCTGTTTCAATTTTATCACCATATTGTTTCATTTCTGGGAACTTTTCTTCCTGAAGCACTTTTGCGGCGTCAACCCATTGATTGTGGGACTCGCTTGTCAGAGAACCAACCGTAAGAAGATACTCTCCTTTTCCACCTGTCACTTCACCAAGTTTCTCCATGAAATGTTCTCCATAAGCCGCATTATCAAAAGCTTCAATATCATAATCCATATTCGTCATTCCAGATGCTTCATGTGTAATGACAACAATTCCAGCCTCTCTCGCTTTTTTTAAAACAGGCTCTAACGCTTCTGTTGAAAAAGGTACCACACAAATCGCATCAACTCCCTGCGAAATCAGATCTTCAATCACCTGTGCCTGTAGTGCGCCATCTCCTTCTGAAGGCCCTGTATAGAAGGCATCAACCCCATTTTTTTCTGCGAACTCTTTTACACCAACTTCCATTCTCTGAAACCATGCAATACTTGTCAATTTTGGAACTACAGCAATTTTGTAATCACCAGCTGTTTCTGTTACAACCGCTTCCGGCGCTGGCGCTTCTTCGGCTACCTCTTCCGCTGGCACTTCTGCCGCCGGAGCCGGATCTTGCGCTACTTCTTCTACCTTGGAAACACCACAACCAGCGATCATAGATACTGTCATTGCCAAACACACCAATACACTCACTAACTTCTTTTTCATTATAACCCTCCTTAAACATGAATAGTTTCACGGACAAATTAATTAAGTTCCTTTTTCAATATTTTGTTTAGTGATTATTAAGTCCGTATTTAGTAATTAAAGATTATCATATCCTTCTATTCATGTCAACATTATTTGTGTATTATTTACACTATATGTTTTTTTATATATTTATTATGTATATATATACCAATCAATTGGATTCAATATTTTGTTTTTGATTTTTTTCATTTACTTATTACCATCTTTTCTTAACTAAACTTAAGTTTATTATCATTTTCATCTAATTCCCTCTTTTGTAGATATCAAGATAATAAATTCTCATTATCACCACTTAACCGATAGACTTTAGAAGTAAATATTTTATATATTGTCTGCAACTATTTTTTGTGCTACAATTAAGTAAATTTTAGTAATCTTAAGTAAACGTTTTTTCTGCTTTATATTCTAAACGAATCGAGGTAACCATCTTGACACTAAAAGAATTAGCACAGCTTGCCGGCGTCTCTCCTGCCGCCGTATCTCTAGTCTTAAACAACAAACCAGGCGTAGGAGAAGAAAAGCGCCAGGAAATCGTACAATTAATGAAAGATTATAACTACACACCTACAAAGCGCTCGCAGCATTCTCCTTCCAATTTACTGTTTCTAAAGTTCATAAAAAATGGACATCTCGTCGAGGAAAACACTGGTTTCATTGCTTCTATTATGGATTCTATTGAAGCTGAATGCAGAAGCCGAGGCTATACACTAAGAATTATTGTTTCTAATAATAATCTTGAACAGACTTTAAATGAAATCGACTTTTCTTCCGTAAATGGCGTTTTCGTTCTGGGCACGGAGCTTGACCTGACTTCCTATCCCATTCTGGCAGAAATTCCAGTTCCTTATATCGTGATAGATAATGACATGCCTAACTTCCATTGTAACACCATCACTATGGCCAACCAGGAAATGGTTTACGAAGCGATTGCTCATCTTGCATCTCTCAAGAACAGTGTTGATTCAATTGGTTATTTTAGAAGTTATATGAGAACACAGAATTTCGATGAGCGCGCACAAGGCTTTCAACTTGCCTGCAATGATTATGGTTTCATACATAGTGAAGAACAGACTTTCTGGCTCGAACCTACTATGCTCGGTGCCTACTCTGATATGAAAAAATATCTCGCCAAGCGTTCTAGCGTTCCTAAATACTGTTTTGCCGATAATGATACCATTGCGATTGGCGCGATAAAAGCATTAAAAGAATTTCATTATAAGCTTCCTCATGATATTTATGTAATTGGTTTTGATGATATTGGATTTGCTGCTATTAACTCTCCGGCCCTTTCCACCATGAGAGTTCACAAAAACCAAATTGGATATTTGGCGGTGAAAAGCTTGAACGATTCCATTCGTGATTCTACTCACCGAAATGTCAAAGTGCATGTAGGCGGCGAAATTGTAATTCGTCAAAGCACAACGCCTTCTTAATAAAACAAAAACCGGAAAACGAGTCTTCCTCACTTTCCGGTTTTTATTTTATTTTATACAGTCTTCACTTTTCATACATTCATAGACCTTTTCCAAACCCATGGGTTTCCCCCAGATGAATCCTTGTATTACATCACAGTTGTATTGTTTCAGATAGGCAATCTGATTCTCATCTTCCACTCCTTCTGCTACCACACTCAGATCCAGTCTGTGCATCAGATCGATAAAGGTACCCACAATCTGGCTACTGCTGACGTTCTTCCCAATTTTATCGATGAATGACTTATCAAGCTTTAGTGTATCAATTGGCAGCACCTGAAGGTAACTTAA
>CANRNK010000064.1 GCA_947631985.1 uncultured Lachnospiraceae bacterium
TAACAGAACCAATCCTTTCCCTTCAAAAGGACGAACAAACTTGCAACTTAATAGAAGAGGAAAAAGGAAGATTTCTCGACAATCCATTGCCTGTACCAAAAAAACATGTAAAAAAGGTAATGGGATATGCATTTGATCCCGATGAATCGGAGATGCACTATGATTTGAAGGAATTAAAAACGGATGATGATTATGACATAAGATGAAACTTGAATCCGTTTATGCGATAGAGGAGGTAGAAAGTATGACAGAACGTTCTGGGAATAAAACTGGAACCAATCAGAAAAGACAATATAACAAAAAAAAGAAATCTCCTTCTTCTAAAAGCAAATCTTATCAGACGATGAAAGAGAGAGAGCATCGGGAAGCGATTAAGAATGAAATTGTATTAATTAGTATCCTTGCTGTTGCAGTATTTCTGTTTTTGTGTAATTTTGGGGTGATTGGTGCCGTTGGTGATATGATAAGCACTCTTTTATTTGGCGTATTTGGATTTACTGCGTATCTTTTTCCCGTCATGATTTTCCTAGCGGTTGCCTTTGGGATATCAAACAGAGGAAATGGGGCAGCTGTATTAAAGCTTTGTTCTGGAGTAGTCTTATTTTTATTATTTGGGATGGTCACTGAATTTATTACTGGTAATTTATTAAATTCAAATGGATATGATATTAAATCTATTTATCTGTTTTGCAGCCAGGAGAGGAGCGGAGGCGGAATTCTTGCAGGTTCTTTCGCTTATTTGTTTTATCATTTTCTTGATATCATTGGATCAATCCTTGTCATGATTGTACTTACCATTGTTTGCCTTGTAATCATCACAGAAAAATCTTTTCTTGGTGGTGTGAAAAGTGGTAGCCAGAAAGTGGTGGAAAGTGCAAGAATTGATGCTAAAAGAAGGAAAGAAGAATCTATCCTGCGTAGAGAAGCCTACGAACTGAGAAAACAGGAAAAAGAGAACGAACATTTATTGTTGTTAGAAGCAGAGAACTTAAAAAGAATGAAAAAAAAGAGATCTGGCGTGATGCTGGATACTACCATTGTAAAAAAAGATGAATTTACAAAAACAGATGATATGCATGAAATCGTTATGAGAGAAAATGATGAGAAACAAGAAGAAAATAAAATGGATTTTGATTTTGAGCAAATCACAGTACGTGGTGTTAACTTAAAAGAGAAGGAAATTACTTCTCCTAGCATGCTGAAATCAGAGGAGAAACAAATAGAGATCACTTCTTTTTCAAAAAAAACAGAATCCAGTCATCCTATCATAGAAAAAAAAGAAACATTGAATCCGACCAAGGAAGAAATTCCATTTGTAAAAGAGAGCAGTCATGCGAAGTATAAACTTCCACCGTTGAACTTGCTAGGTAAAGGCGAGAACAAATCAGGTGGAGACACCGCCAAGAGTCTGAAAGAAACTGCACTCAGACTTCAGCAGACACTGCAAACATTTGGTGTGAAAGTTTCTATTACAGATATCAGCCAGGGACCGGCAGTCACTCGCTATGAATTACAACCGGAACAGGGTGTTAAGGTAAGTAAAATTGTCAATCTTGCAGATGATATTAAGCTAAATCTTGCTGCAACAGACATCAGAATCGAGGCACCAATTCCTGGAAAGGCAGCAATTGGAATTGAAGTACCAAATAAAGAGAATAGCGCAGTTGCACTTCGTGATCTATTGGAAAGCACAGAGTTCAAATCTTTCCCTTCCAATATTACATTTGCAGTTGGAAAAGATATCGGTGGACAGACGGTTGTGGCTGACATTGGGAAAATGCCACACATGTTAATTGCCGGTGCAACGGGTTCAGGAAAATCTGTCTGCATTAATACTCTGATTATGAGTATTTTATTCAAAGCAAATCCTGAAGATGTCAAAATGATTATGATTGACCCTAAGGTGGTAGAACTAAGTGTTTACAATGGAATTCCACATCTCTTGATTCCAGTTGTAACAGATCCAAAAAAAGCGGCAGCAGCACTACACTGGGGTGTAGCAGAAATGACCGACAGATACAAAAAATTTGCAGATTATAATGTAAGAGATTTAAAAGGCTATAATAAAAAAATTGAAACAATGAAAGGAAAAGAAGGAGAAGAAACTCCTATAAAACTACCTCAAATTGTTATTATTGTAGATGAACTTGCAGATTTGATGATGGTAGCACCAGGCGAAGTTGAAGAATCCATATGTAGACTTGCGCAACTTGCCAGAGCTGCAGGAATTCATTTAATCATTGCAACACAGAGACCTTCTGTGGATGTTATTACAGGTTTGATAAAAGCAAATATGCCAAGCCGGGTTGCTTTTGCTGTTTCTAGTGGAGTGGATTCCAGAACAATTCTGGATATGAATGGTGCAGAAAAACTATTGGGAAAAGGGGACATGCTGTTCTATCCACAAGGCTATGCCAAACCAGCCAGAATACAGGGCGCTTTTGTGTCTGACAAAGAAGTTGCAGATGTTGTGGATTATTTGAAGAATCAGGCAATTGGCAATCGTTACGATAATACGATTGAGGAAACGATAGAAACAATAGGAAGTACGCAAAACCTGACAGCAGGAAGCCAGTCCTCCGACGAAAAAGACACCTATTTCCTGGAAGCCGCAAAGTTTATTATTGATAAAGACAAAGCGTCAATCGGTATGTTGCAGCGTGTGTTTAAAATAGGATTTAACCGGGCAGCAAGAATTATGGATCAACTTGCAGAAGCTGGGGTCGTGGGAGAAGAAGAAGGAACGAAACCCAGAAAAGTATTAATGTCAATGGAACAATTTGAAGCCTACATTGACGAGTCGTTCTAACGAGGAGGATATTTTATGAAAACAGACATCCAGATTGCACAGGAGGCAAAATTGCTTCCTATTACAGAAATTGCAGAAGACATTCCTATTCAAGAGGACGAATTAGAACTATATGGGAAATACAAAGCGAAAATATCTGATGCATATCTCAATAGGGTTCAAAACAACAAGGATGGAAAGTTGATTCTAGTAACAGCAATCAATCCAACACCTGCTGGAGAAGGAAAAACCACTACAAGTGTTGGCCTTGGGCAGGCGTTTGGAAAGCTTGGAAAAAAAGCAATCATTGCACTTAGAGAACCTTCACTTGGCCCTTGCTTTGGCGTAAAAGGGGGAGCAGCAGGCGGTGGCTATGCACAGGTAGTTCCAATGGAAGACCTGAACCTACATTTTACAGGTGATTTTCATGCAATTACTTCTGCAAATAATCTCTTAGCGGCGATGCTTGACAATCATATTCAACAAGGGAATGAACTTGAAATTGACACAAGACAAATTGTATGGAAAAGATGTCTTGATATGAATGACAGAGTACTTCGTAATATTGTTGTGGGACTTGGAAGTAAAATGGATGGTGTTGTCAGAGAAGATCATTTTACAATTACAGTTGCTTCAGAAATTATGGCTGTATTATGTCTTGCGGAAAATATGCAGGATTTAAAGAGACGACTTGGGAAAATGATTGTTGCCTATAATTTTGATGGAAAACCAGTAACTGCAGAAAAGCTGGAAGCGGTTGGTGCAATGGCGGCTCTTTTGAAAGATGCACTGAAACCAAATTTAATCCAGACACTTGAGCATACACCAGCTATCATACATGGTGGACCGTTTGCGAACATTGCGCATGGTTGTAATAGTGTTGTTGCGACAAAAACAGCTTTGAAAATGGCAGATTATGTTATCACTGAAGCTGGATTTGGAGCGGATCTTGGTGCAGAAAAATTCTTTGATATTAAATGTAGAATTTCTGGGCTCAAACCAGATGCGGTTGTATTAGTTGCAACAATCAGAGCCTTGAAATACAATGGTTATGTTGCGAAGAACGACCTGAATTCTGAAAATATGGATGCATTACAGGCAGGCATTGCGAATCTGGAAAAACATATTGAAAATATTCAAAAATATCATGTGCCAGTAATCGTTACATTAAATGCTTTTTCTACAGATACAGAAAATGAAATTAAATTTGTTGAAAATTTTTGCAAGGAAAGAAATTGTGATTTTGCTTTGTCAGAAGTATGGAGCCAGGGTGGAGACGGTGGTATTGCTCTTGCAAATACGATAATCAATACCCTTAAAACGAAGAAGAGTGATTTCAGGCTTCTTTATCAGGATGAACTTTCGTTGGAAGAAAAAATCAGAACCGTTGCAAAAGAAATCTATGGTGCAAGTGACATTGCATTATCAACAGCTGTCAAAAAACAATTACAGAAATTAGAAGCATTAGGATTTAAAAAGTTTCCAATCTGTATGGCAAAAACACAGTACTCCTTGTCAGATAATCCAGAGCTTTTAGGTAGACCGGAAAACTTTATGATTCAAATCAGAGAGGCTTATGTTGCTGCTGGTGCAGGATTTATTGTGGTATTGACGGGTTCTATTGTTACTATGCCAGGGTTACCCAAAACGCCTGCTGCACATAGAATAGATGTAGATGATCAGGGAATGATATCGGGGTTATTTTAGGAGAATACATATGACAAAAATAATTGATGGGAAACAGATTGCAGGGACAATTAAAGAGGAACTCAGACAAAAAATAGCACAGATGAAAGAGAAGGGAATTGAAATTTCACTTGCTGTCGTGCAAGTAGGTGAAAATCCTGCTTCTTCGGTCTATGTGAATAACAAGAAAAAGGCATGTGAATATGTTGGAATTCGATCAATTTCCTATCATTTGCCAGAAGAGACTTTAGAACAAGAGTTACTCAAATTGATTCATACGTTAAACGAAGATCAAAGCGTCAATGGAATTTTAGTCCAGCTCCCGCTTCCAGCACATATTCAGGAAGATAGGATAATTCATGCAATTGCACCCAAAAAGGATGTAGATGGATTTCATCCGCAAAACGTTGGGGCACTCTGTATTGGAATGCCTGGATTTATTTCTTGTACACCTGCAGGAATAATTCAGCTTTTAAAACGAAGCGAGATTAGTTTGTGTGGAAAAGAATGTGTGATTGTTGGAAGAAGTAATATCGTGGGCAAGCCCATGTCAATGTTGTTGCTGCGAGAAGATGCAACGGTAACCATAGCACACTCGAAAACAAAAGATTTAAAACAGGTATGCAAACGTGCTGATATTTTAATTGCGGCGGTTGGAAGACCTAAAATGTTTACAAAAGACTATGTGAAAGAGGGTGCGGTTGTAATAGATGTTGGAATTCATCGCATGGGAGATGGAACCCTTTGTGGGGATGTTGATTTTTGTGATGTCCTATCAACATGTAGTGCAATCACACCGGTCCCTGGTGGTGTTGGACCTATGACAATTGCAATGCTCATGTATAACTGCGTGGAATCGAATGTCTTACAACGGATGGAGTAACTTACATGAAATGTCCTAATTGCGGGAAAGATCTTGCTGATGGAAATTTGTATTGTGAAGAGTGTGGAGGAGAAATCAGAATTGTTCCTGATTTTGAACCTGAATTCGAATCTGAAATTCATGATACACTATCTGGACTGGCTGAAGAAATTGATTCAGACCACAACTATTTATCAGAAGCAAAGGAATATCATACAGAAAATAGTAAAAAGGAGTATTTTTTATGGAAAAAAATAAAAGGTACACCTTATTTTGTGATTCTTTCAATCGCATGTGGCAGTTTGCTGATTGTACTATCCTTTATACTGGGAACTTTACTGTTTCGGCACTATTCCTACAACTATCAGGTAAGTGAAGCGCTTAAAGCAGGAGCAGACGGGGTCTACCAGGAAGCGATTGGACATCTAGAAAGAGCGTTATCCCTTAGTGATGATGACAATGGAGCTCAAATATTATTGGCAGATTACTATTATAAAGATGGTAAGATAGACGAAGCAATTTCGATTTTGCAAGAATATGTGTTACAGTGGAAAGAACCAATTGATGGATACCGATTACTGATCTCAATCTATGAAAATCAAAATGAGTATCAGAAAATAAATGAATTACTTTTAAACTGTACGGACAAGGAAACTTTGAACCAGTTCCAAAAATATATGGCTTTGCCACCAGAATTTGGTTTAAAAGATTCCATTTATTATGAAATTGTTCCCTTGAAACTATTAGGAAACTCAAAAGGGAAAATTTTCTATACCTTAGATGGAAGCGAGCCTACTGAAAAAAGCAAAGAATATAGTGCACCCGTCTTTTTAGATGTAGGTAATTATAAGGTGAAAGCAATTTTTATTAATAGTTATGGAATAAAGAGTGAGATTGCCACAAAAGAATTCAAAATTGTAGTGACGAAACCCTATGCGCCACAGGTAAGCTTATATAGTGGAACCTATCAGGATGCACAGATGATTGAGATTGAAGTACAGGAAAACTGTGAAGTGTATTATACGACAGATGGAAGCGAACCAAGCGAAGCGAGTGTCTTATATGTTTCACCAATCAAAATGCCACTTGGGGCCAGTCATTTCAGATTTGTTGCAATTAATTCAAATGGAACAATGGGTGAAGTGACAGATCGAAGATTTCATTTGTTTTTACAGGAAGCAGTTCTGACTCCCCAGCAAGCAATCCATAAAACGATAGAATTTCAAATTGAGACAAGGTTTATTACTGATATTGAGGGACATTCTCTGACTCAGGCCGGAAGATACCAGTACACCTGTAGCACAGCGATTAAAGCAGATGGACTTACTTATTATTTGGTGGAAGAAAGTTATGTAGACCCAACTGAAACGAACACAAAAACTGGGAATCAGTTTGCGATTGATATCATACAGGGCAGCCTTAATAAGGCAGAACTAAATAGAAATGACGAGTATCAGATTACACTTTTAAAATAAGCAGTTGCTTTTTTGAATTCTATCTTTTAATATATAAAATGATAGGTTTTAAACAAATAGTGGTAGGAGGATTATATGTATAAAATAGCAAAAACAGAGGAATTGGCAACCAACATTTATTATATGGAAGTTGTGGCAAAAAGAGTTGCAAAGTCTTGCGAGCCTGGGCAGTTCGTTATCGTAAGAACTGGAAAGGATAGCGAAAGAATTCCGCTTACCATATGCGATTTTGATAGAGAAAAGGGAACCGTTGCCATCGTGTTTCAAACGGTAGGTGGAGCCACTCAATATATGTCCACTTTAAAAGCAGGAGATCATTTCCATGATTTCGTAGGACCACTTGGCTGTGCATCAGAATTTGTTCATGAAGATATCAATGAATTAAAACATAAAAAAATATTATTTGTTGCAGGTGGAGTTGGAACCGCTCCGGTCTATCCACAGGTAAAATGGCTTAAAGAACATGGGATTGATGCAGACGTAATTGTAGGATCCAAAACAAAAGATCTTTTGATTCTGGAAGAAAAGATGAAGGCTGTGGCAGGCAATCTCTATATTACAACAGATGACGGCTCTTATGGCAGACATGGACTGGTAACGCAAGTCGTAAAAGATCTGGTTGAAAAAGAAGGAAAAATATATGATTTATGTGTTGCAATCGGACCAATGATTATGATGAAGTTTGCAGCAATGACGACAAAAGAATTAAACATTCCAACAATTGTCAGTCTGAATCCAATTATGGTCGATGGAACTGGAATGTGTGGTGCATGTCGCGTGACTGTAGGAGATCAGGTTAAGTTTGCATGTGTAGATGGACCAGAATTTGATGGACATTTGGTTGATTTTGACCAGGCTATGAAAAGACAGCAAATCTACAAAACCATAGAAGGACGTGAATTATTAAAAGCCCAGGAGGGCGACAAACATCATGGCGGATGTGGACAGTGTGGAGGAGATGAATAATGGATGTATTAAAAAAAGTTCCAATCAGTGAGCAGGACCCTTTGGTGCGTGCAACTAATTTCGAAGAGGTATGCCTTGGATATACACTTGAAGAAGCAATGGAAGAAGCAACCAGATGCATTAATTGTAAAAATGCACCTTGTAGAAATGGTTGCCCTGTAGCAATTGATATACCGGCATTTATTCAAAAAGTGAAAGCTGGTGAAATAGAAAACGCATACCATATTATCAACGAGTCCTCAGCACTTCCATCGGTCTGCGGACGTGTATGTCCTCAGGAAACGCAATGCGAAGAATTGTGTATTAGGGGAATCAAAGGAGATCCAGTATCAATTGGTAAGTTGGAACGTTTTGTCGCTGACTGGGCACTTGAACATGAAATTAAACCGGAAAAAGCAAAAGTAAAAATTGATAAAAAGATCGCTGTGATTGGATCCGGACCTGCAGGGATTACCTGTGCCGGAGATCTTGCAAAAGAGGGTTATGATGTTACGATTTTTGAAGCACTTCATGAACCAGGAGGTGTTTTGGTATATGGTATCCCAGAATTCAGACTTCCCAAAGAAAAAGTTGTTCGAAAAGAAATCGACAATGTACTATCCCTTGGTGTTAAGATTGAAACTGATGTTGTGATTGGAAAGGCCACTACAATCGATGAGCTTCTTGAAGAAGAAGGCTTTGACGCTGTTTTTATTGGATCGGGAGCCGGACTTCCAAAATTCATGGGAATACCAGGAGAACAATCAAATGGTGTGTTTTCTGCCAATGAATACCTTACACGTAGTAATTTGATGAAAGCTTTTAAAGAAGGCAGTACAACTCCGATTATGCGAGGAAACAGAGTCGCCGTTGTAGGTGGTGGAAATGTTGCAATGGATGCTGCCAGAACGGCATTGCGCCTTGGAGCAGAAACACATATTGTGTATCGTAGAAGCGAAGAAGAACTTCCGGCAAGAGTGGAAGAAGTGCATCACGCAAAAGAGGAAGGAATTATTTTTGACCTTCTGACCAACCCAATTGAAATTCTTGCAGATGAGCAAGGCTGGGTAAATGGTATGAAATGTATCAAAATGGAATTGGGAGAACCAGATGCTTCAGGTAGAAGAAGTCCAATCGAGATAGAAGGTTCTGAATTTGTAATGGAACTTGATATGGTAATCATGTCACTTGGGACATCTCCAAATCCATTGATCTACTCCTCCACAAAAGGGCTTGAAATCAATAGAAGAAAATGTCTTGTGGTTGATGAAGCAACTGGCAAAACAACAAAAGACAAAGTCTATGCAGGTGGAGACGCTGTTACAGGCGCAGCAACTGTTATTCTGGCGATGGAAGCTGGAAAAACAGCTGCGAAAGCAATGCATGAGTTCTTGAGCGGAAACCAGCAATAAAATGAAACCTATAAAGGGTGCGTATTGATTACGCACCTTTCCTACTATAATTATAATTGGAGGATAGTACAATGCCGTGGTGCCCAACTTGTAAAAATGAGTACAGAGAAGGAATCAAAGAGTGTGCAGATTGTAAAGAACCATTAGTAGACCTGTTAGAAGAAGACTTGGTACCTGTTGTATTTGGAGAAGAAGAGGAAGTTTTCAGGATAAAGGATTTTTTACAATTCAATAAAATTGAGTCAGTACAAATAAAGCCAAGTGACATGGACGGTATCTATGAAATTTTTGTACCAGTTTCAGAAGAAAAAAAGAGTAAAAAAATAATTCTAATTTATAAAACAGAGCAATCAAAAGAAAAAATGACAGAAGAGAAAGAGAATAGGGAAGCAGATGTATCCAGTGCAGAACACTCATTACGGGAGCCTGCTCCATTTACAACCCAAAAGGAAAAAGCCGAGAATTATAAAACTTCTGCATATACTTTGATTGGAGTGAGTGTATTAGGAATTCTATTTTTAATCCTGACTGCGGCAGGGTTTTTAAATCTTCAACCTGGCATTATGACCTATTTCTTAATGGGTGGGCTTTTTTTGTTATTTCTCATTGCAGGAATCTCTTCTTACAATTCATATAAAAAATCGGAAAAAGAAGCTGTTTTGGAAAATCATCTTTCGACACAAATCAAACAATGGTGTGAGAAAAAATTAAATGCTACTGTGATCGACGAAGGATTGTTTGAAGAAAGTGTTCCGGAAGAAGAACGTTATTTTAAGAGAATTGAGAAAATGAAATATTTAATTAAGGAAACTTATTTAAATCTGGAAGAAGGCTTTTTAGAAGCACTGGTAGAGGAAATCTATCCTACCATATTTGAATAAATATGAACGTGAATGTGATTGCAGTTGGCAAGATAAAAGAAAAGTTTTACAAGGATGCATTAACGGAATATACAAAGCGGCTTTCCCGTTATTGCAAGCTAACCCTATATGAAGTAGCGGATGAAAAGACACCAGATCAGGCAAGTGAAAGAGAAGTTGAGCTGATTTTAGAAAAAGAGAAGGAAAGAATTCTCAAATTAGTACGCGAGGAAGACTATGTAATCAGTCTTGAAATCAAAGGTAAAAAAATGGACTCAGTAAGGCTTGCAGGAGAAATTGAGTCGTTAGGAATCAGAGGAAAAAGCAATCTTACATTTGTGATTGGTGGATCATTAGGGCTTCACAAAAGTATTAGTGACCGTTCAAATTTGGCACTTAGCTTTTCTGATTTAACCTTTCCACATCAGCTCATGAGGGTAATTCTACTAGAGCAGATCTATCGGTGTTATAGAATCATAAATCAGGAACCCTATCATAAATAAAATGGGATTGATAAAAGGAACAGGTAACCTATCTATGGGATATTTTGAAAAATCAATGGAAGTTGATGCAGCACATCTTATGAATTTGTTTGGAAAAGAAGATGAGCATATCAGAAAAATCGAAGAAGATCTATCAGTTTCAATCGTTAATAGAAATGAAACAATAAAAGTAAGCGGGGAAGATTTTGATCAAGTGTCAAAAGCATACAACATTCTGAATGAACTGCTTGAGTATTCCAAACGAGGTAATTCAATTGTGCAACAAAATATAAACTATTCCATTGAAATGAGTCATGAGGAAGAGGATATTCTTCTTCGCCTTGATGCGGACCTGATTTGTCATACAGTAATAGGAAAACCAATCAAACCAAAAACACTAGGACAAAAACAATATGTAGATGCCATTAAGAAAAAAATGATTGTTTTTGGAATAGGACCTGCTGGAACAGGAAAAACATACCTTGCTATGGCAATGGCCATTACTGCATTTAAAAATAACGAAGTGGGCAGAATTATTTTGACAAGACCAGCGATAGAAGCTGGAGAAAAACTTGGATTTTTACCTGGAGATCTTCAAAGCAAAGTCGATCCTTATCTGCGACCTCTTTATGATGCACTATATGAAATTATGGGTGCCGACAGCTTTGTGAAAAATATGGAAAAAGGCTTAATTGAAGTGGCACCATTAGCATATATGAGGGGACGTACTTTAGACAATGCCTTTATTATACTTGATGAGGCACAAAACACGACACCTGCTCAGATGAAAATGTTTCTCACTAGAATTGGATTTGGTTCAAAAGTAATTATTACTGGAGATACGACACAAAAAGACCTTGCCCCTGGAACCTTGTCGGGGCTTGACGTTGCCATTAAAGTTTTATCGAAATTAGAAGATCTTGCATTTTGCAGATTAACAAGTAAAGACGTGGTTCGCCATCCTCTGGTACAAAAAATCGTACAAGCATATGAAACATTTGAAAGTCGAAATCAGCATGAAGTAGGGAAAAACAAATCGTATGAGCGAAGTAGTGAAATCAAAAAGAAAAATTCAAAAAAAAGATAAGCTTTTGTTTTTAACAATTTATTTCATATTACCGTCGGCATATTTTTTTGGACAAGCGACAATCATTACGCTTGTTTATCTTGCTGTATTAAGTACAATTCTTGCTGGATTTTCATTGTTTCTGGTTTCGGAAAAGGAAAGCACTTTTCCAAAATTTAGAATGCAATGGTTTTATCAAGGCTATCTGGCCGGTTGTCTGGCCGCTGTTTTATTCCCGCTATTACCACATTTGGGAATTCCATTTCCGGTTATTGCACTGATGCTTATCTTAAATACAGATACTGAAATTGCAATTTTTTCTTATTTTTTATTTGTGTTTTCTGGTGTTGTTGCGGCAGGGGCTGATGGATCTGTATTAATCACCTATCTTGTGACAGGAGTTGCAATGATTCTTTTCTTTAAACGGATTGATTGGGAATATAAGATTGGAATTCCCACATTTTTGTCTATGATAACGATGATCATAATGATGACGGCTGGTATTATGGTTCACTCGGAAAATGGGATAACGATGGAAGCATTCTTGATTCCGATAATCAATATTTTCATTTCCGTGCTTCTCCTTCTTCTTTATTTAAAATACTTTAGTTTAAGTAACCTGCATAAATATAGGGATAAGTATATGGAATTAAATGATCAGGAATGTACTTTAATTGTAGCGTTAAAAAAAAGATCAAAGGATGCTTACTTTCATGCAATTCATACCTCCTATTTTTGTGACAAGGCAGTCAATCTCATTGGTGGAGATCGGAATTTAGCAAGGGCTGGTGGATATTATCATCGGATAGGCGACTATTTTGGATCTGTCTCGTTACCAGAATATGAAGAAAAAATGCTTGATTATAAATTCCCACCAGACTTATGCGAGCTATTAATGGCATACCAAAAAAAAGACAAAAAACAAATGAGTAAAGAAATTACAATTGTTTATTTGTCAGATGCAGTTATTTCTGCAATCCAATATCTGATTTCAAAAAACCCGAATGTAGAAATAGATTTCGAAAAGATTATCCGGGCTATTTTTCTGAAAAAAATGGAAGCTGGGGTATTTTCGGGATCGAAAATTTCAGTAGAAGAATTATATACACTGCAAACAATGTTTATAGAGGAGAAACTGTATTATGA
>CANRNK010000065.1 GCA_947631985.1 uncultured Lachnospiraceae bacterium
GACAAGTATAAGATAGTATGCTAAATTTTTACTAATCATTCATGTAAAGGCAATGAAGAGAGATAGTAAATATATCTAATTTTCCAGAGAGAAGCTGTAAGGTGGAAGGCTTTATTGAAGATATTTTGAACCAGTCTCGGAGCTGTGAACCAAAAGGAAAATTCAAGCGAGAGTTTACCAAGTAGGCTTCAACGGATTTCTACCGTTATAGAGAAAAGGTACTCAGGTACCGTAAAGTGCAGTTTTACTGAAGTTAGGTGGTAACGCGGAGTATATTCGCCCTAAGCTGATTTGATCAGCTTAGGGTTTTTTTATGTTCCAAGCTTTATGTGATGATAAAAATAATAGGAGGGTGTTAGAATGTCGAGTTCAATTCAAATGTTGATAGCTATGAGCGGATATTGTGCTATCGTAATCGCAATTGGTGTTTTCTTTGCAAAAAGAGCAAACCAAAGTTCAGAAAATTATTTTTTAGGTGGGAGATCACTTGGACCATGGGTAGCAGCAATGAGTGCAGAAGCCTCAGATATGAGTGGCTGGTTATTAATGGGTCTACCGGGGGTTGCGTATTGGTGTGGGATAGCTGATGCAGCATGGACAGCAATCGGACTTGCGATTGGAACCTATGTAAACTGGTTGGTTGTAGCAAAAAGATTACGTAAGTATTCCCAGATTGCAGGTAATTCAATTACAGTTCCTGATTTTTTTTCAAATAGATTTAAAGAGAAGAATAAAGTGATTATGTTTATCGCTTCAACCTTTATTTTAATCTTTTTCTCAGTTTACGCAGCAAGTTGCTTTGTAACATGCGGGAAGCTGTTTTCGAGGTTGTTTAATCTTCCATATGTTCCAATGATGCTGGCAGGTGCATTATTTGTTATTATTTATACAACACTTGGAGGATTTCTGGCAGAAAGTGCTTCTGATTTTATGCAGGCAATTGTCATGATCTGTGCACTAAGTTTAATTGTAGTAATTGGTACGCGTGTGACAGGAGGACCCGCACAAGTTGTTCAAAATCTAAAAGATTTTCCTGGATTTCTTGAATTTTTCAATATGGCATCGCCAACCGTTACAGAGGGAATGCAACAGGTGAGCAACAATATTCCGG
The DNA here is from genome assembly GCA_947631985.1 of uncultured Lachnospiraceae bacterium. Lineage (GTDB taxonomy): Bacteria > Bacillota > Clostridia > Lachnospirales > Lachnospiraceae > SZUA-378. Next base: position 1,112 of record CANRNK010000065.1, read on the forward strand.
TGTTTGGAGAGAAAGTTGCTTATCCATTTTTGACCATCATTTCAACGATGTCATGGGGATTAGGATACTTTGGAATGCCACAGGTGCTTTTGCGATTTATGGCAATCCGTAAAACAAAAGAATTAAAAGAATCCAGAAGAATTGCAACGACATGGTGTGCAATTTCACTTACTGCAGCGGTACTAATTGGACTGATTGGAAGAGCATTGTATCCTACTGCGCTTCAGACTGCCGCTGATGCAGAGAGTATTTTTATTGTTATGGCTACATCTTTATTACATCCGATTCCGGCAGGTATTGTAATGGCAGGAATTCTGGCAGCAACAATCAGCTCGTCAGATTCTTATTTATTAATAGCAGCATCTGCATTTTCAAAAAATATTTATCAAGGTATCATTAAAAAAGAAGCAGATGATAAGAAAGTAATGACGATTAGTCGTGTTGCACTTTTAAGTGTTGCATTGATTGGAATTATCATAGCATTAGATGAGACGAGTGCAATCTTTACAATTGTAAGTTTTGCATGGGCAGGATTTGGAGCAACCTTTGGTCCGCTTATGTTATTTTCACTTTTTTGGAAAAGAATCAATCATACAGGAGCGGTTGCAGGTATGTTGTCTGGAGGAATAGCAGTTTTTATCTGGAAATTATTACTGAAACCAATGGGTGGAATATTTGGCATTTATGAATTGCTCCCTGCATTCTTAGTTTCCTGTATTTTTATAATCGTAGTATCGCTCTTGACCAAGGAGCCATCTATAGAAATCCAGAAAGAATTCGAGCTGGCCAAGACACTCGAGTGTTAAAGAGACAAGACTATAAAATAATTTCGCGATCTAAATAATTTAGAAAAAAATAGTTAGAAAAACAAGTTTGACTGCACACCAATAGAACTGCAATTAGTGGGAATACATATTGCAAAACTCTGTTGGTGTGCAGTCTTTTATGATTTTGAACATTCTTATAAAAGCAGAAAGACTATTAAAGCCAGATCGCAAAGCAGCTTCGGTTACACTGACATTTGGATCAATCAATAAGGTTTCTGCAAGCGCAATTCGTTTTTGATTGAGATATCTGTAGAAGGAAATGTTGGTAAATTGTTTGAATAATCTTGTGAAGTGGTATTTGCTAAAGCCGGCCATGGCGGCAATTTCATCTAGAGTAAGATTATCGGTACAATGTATATTGATATAATCGCAAATAATTAAAAATTTTTCTGTATATTCTTTTTGCTTTGAGTCGTTGTAGTTGGATAGTTCATTGTTTTGGGTGTGATTTCGGCCAATTAATACTAACATCTGAATTAAAAGCATGTAAACAGCACTCTCACTCAGGGGTGCTTCTTCTATGTACTCATTATGGATAGAAAGGATCGTATCTTTGATTAACTTATAAAAGGAAGATGCATTCTCGGATGTTAAATGAAGCGCTGGTGCGATAATTGAAATTGTGGCTTCTAAATCTTTTAGATTTCTAAGAAGTGTACAATCAGCCTGTAGAATAAGTCTTCGTCCCTGATGTGCTAAGTCCATGCTATGAATGACACCGGGGGTAATAAGAAGGATGTCACCTTCTTTTAAAAGAAAAGAAATATGATTACAGCTTACCTGATACATTCCATCTAATACCATAATGATTTCCATTGGTGTATGCCAATGAGCAGGGTAAGTTTCAAAGTCATTATTATCGTATAGTCTTAATCCTGTATTTTTTTTGAAATTAACTGTTTCATGAATTCCTTCAAGCTTTTCTATCATTTTTATATTCCCCTCAAAAACAATTTTTAAACACATAATTATTGCGAAATCAATATCAATTATTATAGCATAAAAGATTTGAAATAGTAAAAGATAGAATAAAAATTATAAATAAAAGCGATTTGCAAAGAGAAGATTAGGCATAATAAACAAATGAGGAGAGAGAAATTTGTAAATCTTATACCAATTATGAACTTCAAATGAAATATGATAGCAATTATTACTATCTAATAAGCAATAATTTGAATGTGGATTTTAATGTTCTTTGCTATACTCTACATGTAGTGTAAAGCAACCAATTTAAGGAGGGTAAATTGTTATGGGAATGAAAAAAGTATTGGCAGTATTACTTTCAACCGTTATGATGACAGGATTGTTATCAGGGTGTGGAAGTAAAACAGAGGAAGCAGCGGCTCCAACAGCAGACGCAACAGAAGAAGGTGCAGCAACGGAAGAAGTTGCAGCAGCAGAAGGCGATGTTGAGATAACATGGATGTTCTGGGATGACCTTGAGGCAACACAGGATATTATGTCACAACAATATGCAGAAACAATTAAGAGATTTAACGAAGCAGACAATGGATATCATGTAAACGTAATCACAACGAACCTTGAAGAGTATGATACAAAATTAAATGCACTGATTGCAGCTGGACAGGCTCCTGATGTCTGGATTTGTAATCCGGGTCCTAATATGACTCAGTATGTAGAAGCTGACGTTGTTATGGATCTTACAGATGTCTTAAATAGCGATTCAGCTTGGAAAGACAGTTTTACTGGCGGAATTTTTGAAAGACTCACCTATGATGGAAAAGTAATGGGTGTTCCTACAAACTTTGCAGCAGCATGTGTATTCTACAATACAGAAATATTTGAGAAAACTGGCGTAGCAGTTCCAAAGACATGGGATGAATTCATGGACGTATGCCAGAAAATTCAAGACGCAGGATATGCTCCTTTAACAATTAGTGCGGGAACACCTTGGTGTTTGTCGATGGTTGCTGGATATCTGTGTGATAGAGAAGGTGGTCCTGACAATTTAAAAGGGGTTGCTGATGGTAGTGTTAAGTGGACAGATGCAAGTTATGTAAACGCTGCAACGAAACTACTTGATCTTTCTAAATACTTCCAGCCAACATACCTTGGTGATAGCAATGATCAGGCTACAGCAAATTTCTACAATGGAGATGCAGCAATGCTGATTCAGGGATCTTGGGCAATCTCGCAGATCAATGGAAATGCACCTGAAATGCAGGATAAATGTGGTGTATTCCAATTTCCAGGTATCGAAGGTGGATCCGATCCAAATAGATGGATTGTAAAAACAGATAATCTTTTAGTGTCAAAAAACACAAAAAATGTTGACGCTTGTATCGCACTTTTGAAGGAATTTACAGGAGAAACATCTCAGAAAGCAACAGCAGAAATTGCTGGTAAAATGCCAATTATCGATGTTGAGGTTGATTACAGTAAAGCACCAAAACAGTTAAGCTATGTTCAGGAATCCATGAAGACATTAACAGGAACCTTTGGATTCTATAATGAATCTCTTGATTCTGTTGAAGCAGGGGACAAATTCGATAACACAATGGTATCCATTGTTATGGGTGAGATCACACCAGAGGATGGTATGGCTGAAGTACAAAAGTTCTATGATGAGAACGTATACAATAAATAGTATAAGGTAATTGGGATACGGGATTGGAGTTCCAATCCCGTATCCTTCTATAAAAGGAGATATGATTTTATGGAAAAATTGTTTCGGGACAAAAAAGCGATCTGCCTATTTATTGCCCCGGGAGGAATTTTGTTTACGATAGTTTTGCTCGTACCGATTGCATATGCATTTTATATTTCAATGTGTGATTGGAATGCACTCACTCCCCCCAAATTTATAGGTTTTGAAAATTATTTGAAAATATTTACGAATGATTCAATTATGAAAACGGCAATTAAAAATTCACTATTCTTTACTACGTTTTCGCTTGTGACACAGCAGGTACTCGGATTATTTCTTGCGGTGATTTTATCGAATCTTGTAAAGGGTAAGAATCTTTTTAAGAATATATATTATCTCCCCTGTGTTTTATCCTCAGCGGCACTGGGTTTACTATTTAGCTTTTTGCTGAATCCTAAAATGGGTCTAAATCAAGTTTTAGCAATTTTTGGAGTAGAGGGTCCGCTCTGGCTGATGGACGTAAAGGGATTTATTCCATTACCGATGTGGGTAATTGGAACTGTGGCGACATGGCAGTATGTGGGAACGACAATGATGCTCTACATGGCAGCAATTGCAGGGATTCCATCTTCACTGTATGAAGCATCTTACATTGATGGTGCGAATAAATGGCAATCATTTAAGAACATTACAGTACCGCTCATTAAGCCAATGGCAAAAACAACGATTTCATTAACCTGTATTGGTTCCTTGAAATTTTTTGACTTGATTTATAATATGACACAGGGAGGGCCCAACCATAAGACGGAGGTTTTGGCTACCCAATTGTATAATGAAGGATTTTCCTATTTTAAATATGGATATGCGAGTGCAATCTCGGTTGTTCTATTATGTATGTGCCTTTTAGTAACTTTTGTAATTAACAAAACAATAAAAGTTGAAGACTATGAAATGTAAGGAGGAAAAATGAGAAGAAAATCAAGAAAAAAAATACCAGTTACAAAAGTTTTAATTTATACATTTCTCATTCTTCTGGCAGTGATTTATATAGCTCCATTGGTATGGATGTTCTCGGTGTCGGTTAAAACAAATGCAGAAGTCTTTGCATCACCATTCAAATTACCAGAAATCATACAATGGGAAAACTTTAGTGTTGCTTGGAGCATCGGAAAATTGAATATTGCAATTGTAAACTCTTTTATTGTGTGTGCGGTGACTTTGCTGTGTAGCATACTATTTGGGACGATGGCAGCATTTGCAATTGGAAGAATGCGATGGAAGTTATCTGGAACTATCATGACATACTTCTTGCTTGGAATGATGATTCCGGTTCATTGTATTTTGATTCCGCTATTTGTAATTTTTGCAAAAGTTAGTTTAAACAATAGTCTGTTAGGGTTGATTTTACCTTATATCACATTCTCCCTTCCAATGACTATTTTTATTATGGTAGGATTCTTTAAAAATATGCCAAGTGAATTATTTGAGTCTGCCTGTATGGATGGATGTTCCATCTATGGCTGTTTTTTCAGAATAGGATTGCCTCTTGCAAAGACAGGTTTATTCGTTACGGGGTTAATGACATTTGTAAATAACTGGAATGAACTTTTACTTGCCATGGTTTTCATATCAGATGTCAGCAAAAAAACACTTCCGGTTACATTGACCTATTTTGTTGGTCCCTATTCAACGAACTATGTGCAGATGTTTGCAGCAATTGTAATTGCAGTGATTCCAACCATTATTGTGTATAGTATTTTTAGCAATCAGATTGTAGAAGGACTGACAGCAGGAGCAGTAAAGGGGTAATTACAAAATGGACGAAAGAAAATTCTGTGAGACTTCATTTTCGTGAGAGAGAATTTGGTTCAAAAGAGAGAAGAGCTAGGGATTAATAAAAATGCATCAAAGTAAAAGACTAGGAAGAGACTTGATTCTTAGGAGACGGTTACAACTATATTATAATGTTGGAGAATTGATATGAATAGAATAGATGCAAAAAAAAGGGCAACAGAATTAGTTTCAAAAATGACAGTTGAAGAGAGAGCTACGCAATTAAGATATAATTCTCCAGCAATCAAAAGAGTAGATGTGCCAGCTTATAACTGGTGGAATGAGGCATTGCATGGTGTTGCCAGAGCGGGTACGGCAACAAGCTTCCCCCAGGCAATTGCTTTGGCAGCTGCATTTAATGAAGAGTTACTTTATGAAATAGCACAGGTCATTGCAATTGAAGGAAGAGCAAAATATAATGCTTATTCAAAGGAAGAAGATCGTGATATCTACAAAGGGTTAACATTTTGGACTCCGAATGTAAATATTTTTAGAGATCCAAGATGGGGAAGAGGACATGAAACTTATGGAGAGGATCCATTTCTCACAGGTTGCTTAGGGGTGACTTTTATCAAAGGACTTCAAGGAAATGGCGAATACATGAAGGCTGCAGCGTGTGCAAAACACTTTGCCGTTCATTCTGGACCTGAAGCATTGAGACATGAGTTTGATGCAATCGTGAGTGAAAAAGATTTGCGGGAAACATATCTGCCAGCATTTGAAGCTTGTGTTAAAGAAGGAAATGTTGAAGCGGTTATGGGTGCTTATAATCGGACAAATGGAGAACCATGTTGTGCGAGCAAGAAATTAATGGTCGATATTCTACGTGGAGAATGGGAATTTGAAGGACATTATATATCGGACTGTTGGGCGATTCGTGATTTCCATGAACATCATATGGTTACAAGTACACCAGAAGAATCAGCAGCACTTGCCCTTAGGATGGGATGTGATTTAAACTGTGGAAACACCTACCTTCATATTTTAAAAGCTTTTCAGGAAGGGCTTGTGACAGAAGAAGAGATAACTGGGGCAGCAATCAGATTATTTACGACTAGATTTCTACTAGGATTATTTGATGAAACAGAATATGATAAAATCGGATATGAAAAAGTCGAATGTAGGGAACATCAAGACCTGGCAATTGAAGCTGCACTTGAGAGCATTGTTTTACTGAAGAATGATGGTATTTTGCCATTGAAAAAGGAATTAATTAGAACAATTGGTGTAATCGGGCCAAATGCTGACAGTCGTGCAGCATTGATAGGAAATTATCATGGAACTTCTTCTGTAAACAAAACTTTACTGGAAGGAATTCGAGAAGAGGCAGGAGATTCCATCAATGTAATCTATTCACAAGGATGCCATTTGTTTCAAGACAGGGTAGAACATCTTGGGGAGAGACAGGATCGGTTGTCAGAAGCAAGAATTGTAGCGAAAAACAGTGATGTTGTTGTAATATGCCTTGGACTTGATGAGACACTTGAAGGGGAAGAAGGAGATACTGGGAATAGTTATGCATCGGGCGACAAAGAGGATTTACTACTTCCTAAAGTTCAAAGAGAATTGCTTCAAGAAGTCTTAAAAGTTGGGAAACCGGTAATTCTATGCAATATGACAGGAAGTGCAATTGATCTAAGTCTTGCACAGGAAAAGGCAGCTGCAGTTCTGCAGGTGTGGTATCCTGGTGCGGGTGGTGGAAGTGCTGTCGCAAGTATTCTTTTTGGAAAGCAATCCCCATCAGGAAAACTCCCAATTACTTTTTATAAAGATCTTGAAGGAATGCCAGCTTTTGAAGATTATTCGATGAGGGCAAGAACATACAGATATATTGAAAAAACGCCATTATATCCGTTCGGATACGGATTGTCTTATTCGGATATCAGAGTAAGTGCTGCGAGTATTACAACAGATCCAGTTGAGTTAAATCATACAATAAAAGGGATGGATGGCATAAAAGTAGAGGCAATTATGACAAATAATGGTTCCGTGGATGCAAGTGATGTATTGCAGATTTATGTAAAAGACCTGGAATCGGAATTTGCTGTTAAAAATTTCAATTTGTGTGGATTCAAAAAAGTATTTTTAAAAGCGGGCGAAGAAAAGAAGATATCACTTACGATTCCAACAAGTGCACTGACAATTGTTGATAATAGTGGTATGCGGTATCTTGATAGCAGACGTTTTTGCTTTTATTTCGGTACAAGTCAGCCAGATGAGAGAAGTCATGAACTGACGAAAAAGGAATGTATCCAAGTTGAATTGAGGTTATCAGAGGTGTAGAATGATTTCTGTAAAAAATCCAATTATCAGTGGTTTCTATCCAGATCCATCTATTTGCAGGGTGGAAGGGGATTACTACTTAGTGAATTCGAGTTTTGCATATTTTCCGGGAATCCCAATATTTCATAGTAGAGATCTTGCGAATTGGAAACAGATTGGTAATGCAATCAACAGAGTAGAGCAGGTTGACTTAAAGGAGTGTAGTGTTTCTGAGGGCATTTTTGCGCCAACGATCAGATATCATAATGGTCTGTTTTATATCATTACAACAAACGTTCCGAATGGTGGTAATTTTATTATTACGGCAACAGATCCGGCAGGACCATGGTCGAATGCGTGTTATCTTGGGGAAGAAGCACCGGGAATTGATCCGAGTCTCTTTTTTGATGACGATGGAAAAGCATATTATGTGGGTACGCGCCCAAATCAGGATGGAGAACGCTACTTTGGTGACTGGGAGATCTGGATTCGGGAAATTGATATAGAGAAAATGGTGTTAACTGGAACGAGTACTGTTATCTGGAAAGGTGCAATGCAGAATGCAATCTGGCCAGAAGGTCCACATCTTTATAAGAAAGACTCTTATTACTACCTCCTTACTGCTGAAGGTGGAACTGAGGAGAACCATTGTATTATGGTGGCCAGAGCAAAAGAGATACTTGGAGAATATGAAGGATATCCTAAAAATCCGCTATTCACGCATCGTCACCTTGGACAAGAATATCCGATTCAAAGTGTTGGGCATGGAGATTTCGTAGAAAGCGCTAAGGGAGATTGGTATATTGTTATGTTGGGGATGCGCCCCGTATGTGGCGTGACTTCCCTTGGACGGGAGACCTTTCTTGCAAAGGTTACATGGGAAAATAACTGGCCCGTAGTGAATAGAGGAAGTGGTAAACTAGAGGATACAGTTTCTTTGCCGGAGCCGGATTGTACAATTCATAAAGCTTTGAAAAGGGAATCTGAAAATAAAAAAGTAAGAAAAGAATTTGAAATTCAGGGATTTACACAAGGAAGACTGAACCATTCTTTGGTAACGCTTGGAGGAGCTAACCTCGATGATCTGTTCGAATCAAGAAATGGATGGCTCAGAGTAAAAGCGTCCTGTAAGGATTTTAAACAGGGAAAACCAATCTCAATCCTTGGTGTAAGACAAAAAGATTACCAATTTAGTATTAGAACTAAAATGGAGTTTGACAGCAAGGATGATAGTGCGAAAGCAGGGCTGGTTCTTTTTCAAAATGAAACCAGTCATTTGACGATTTATAAAAGGCATCACGAAGATGGTTATCTGTTGTGTATTGAAGCGACTCAGGGAAAAAAAGTGGAAGTAATTGCACGGACAATGATTTGCGAGGGCGCCATTGAACTTAAAATGGATGCGTTGAATCAGAAAGCAGAAGTGTTATTCCGATATGATGAAGATGAAACTTTTCATGTGCTCGCAAGACAAATTGATTTGTGCCCCTATAGTACGGAGTTTGCAGGTGGTTTTGTAGGATGTGTACTTGGAATATTTGTGATAGGAGATAGTGAGAAAATCACTGCAAATTTTAAACATTTAATTTATGAAGCAAATGCGGAAATAGATTAAAATGCTGACAATACCATCTTTATAAGGAATCCCATGTATCGGATGTAAAGGATAGAGTTAAGAGCGTTGTAATTTAAATTGCAACACTCTTTTTTTATGCTATACTAAAAAACAAAGGTAGGTGATTCCCGAAGTATGAAAGAACTAGACAAACTAAAAGAATGGATTGCGAGTAGCTCGAATATTGTTTTTTTTGGTGGGGCAGGAGTTTCCACAGAAAGTAATATTCCTGATTTTAGAAGTATTGACGGGCTGTATCATACGGAATATGAGTACCCACCAGAAAAAATATTAAGCCATTCCTTCTATTTAAAGAACAGAAAAGAATTTTTTCGCTTTTATAAAAACAAAATGCTTTTTCCAGATGCCTTACCCAACCCAGCCCACGAGAAATTAGCCGAATTGGAAAAATGTGGAAGAGTAAAGGCCGTTATTACACAGAACATTGATGGGCTTCATCAGATGGCAGGAAGCAGAAATGTTATGGAGCTTCATGGGTCGGTCCATAGAAATTATTGTGAAGTATGTGACCGATTCTATTCAATGAAAGAAATTCTTGAACAGGAGATGCCACCCAGATGCAGCTGTGGTGGGTTTGTCAAGCCGGATGTCGTGTTATATGAAGAATCACTCAATCAGGAGACAATCAGGAAAACGGTTGACTTTATAAGCAAAGCAGAGGTTTTGATGATTGGAGGAACCTCACTTGCGGTTTATCCGGCAGCAGGATTAATTGATTATTATCAAGGGAATAAATTAATCTTAATTAATAAGACAAAAACACTAAGAGACGTACAGGCTGACTTGGCTCTTTATGGAAATATTGGTGAAATACTTGGAGAATGTTAGGGAGAGACAATAATGGAGTATCAGATTGGAGATATCGTAAAATTAAAAAAACCTCATCCATGTGGAAATTATGAATGGGAAATTTTACGAGTTGGTGCAGATTTTAGATTAAAATGCATTGGCTGTGGACACCAGGTAATGGTTGCGAGAAAGTTAGTTGAAAAGAATACCCGCGGTATTAGGAAAAAAGAAGAAAAGGCTTGAAATAAAGCGTTTATTGTGATATCATGACTACTTGTGATATATTAGTTTGCCGTTATCGGCACTACATTCCTTGCTCTTTTTTTAGAAAAGGGCCAGAGACCAAAAGGAGGTAACAAGATGAACAAGTACGAATTAGCCGTTGTTGTAAATGCTAAAATCGAAGACGATGAAAGAGCTGCTACGATTGAAAAAGTAAAAAGCTATATTGAACGTTTCGGTGGAACAATTACAAACGTTGATGAATGGGGTAAGAAGAGATTAGCTTACGAAGTTCAAAAGATGAAAGAAGCGTTTTATTATTTCATCAAGTTCGATGCTGAACCTACAGTTCCAGCAGAAATCGAAAGTCGTATCCGTATCATGGATAACGTAATTAGATATTTATGCGTACGACAAGACGAGGCTTAAGATAAGGAGAACGTATGAACAAAGTAATTCTTATGGGGCGTTTAACAAGGGATCCTGAAGTAAGATATTCTCAGGGTGAAAATGCAATGGCAATTGCAAGATATACAATCGCAGTGGATCGCAGATTTAATAGGAATAACGATGACGCAACAGCTGACTTCATCGGATGTGTCGCATTCGGAAAAGCAGGTGAATTTGCTGAAAAATATCTCCGTAAAGGAACGAAAGTGGCAATCACTGGAAGAATCCAGACGGGAAGTTATACGAATAAAGAAGGCGTGAAAGTGTATACAACTGATGTTGTAATAGAAGATCAGGAGTTTGCAGAAAGCAAAAATTCTGGATCAGAAGGCGGATTTTCCGGCAATCAGGCAAGAACAGAAAACACCTCTATTGGAGATGGATTCATGAATATTCCTGATGGGATAGACGAAGAATTGCCATTCAACTAATCATAAAAATTTAGATAGGAGGCAATATTATGGCTTATAATAGAGCAGAAAAGTCCGATTCTCCTATGAAGAGAAGAGGCGGGATGCGCAGAAGAAAGAAAGTATGCGTATTTTGTGGAAAAGATAGTTCAATTGATTACAAAGATGTAAATAAATTAAAGAGATACATATCTGAAAGAGGTAAAATTCTTCCTAGAAGAATCACAGGAAACTGTGCAAAACATCAGAGAGCGCTGACTGTTGCAATTAAAAGATCACGTCATGTTGCATTGATGCCTTATACACTGGATTAAAAAATGGACCGTCACTTTTATAGTGGCGGTTTTTTTGTTGCATAAAAA
>CANRNK010000066.1 GCA_947631985.1 uncultured Lachnospiraceae bacterium
GGTTGGGTAAATGGAATTATCGAATTCGATGGTAAGAACTGGGAATTAATGGATCCTACTTTTGCCGCTAACTCAAGCGCAAAAGAACTTCAGAATTTCATCGGAAACGGAAATAACTATTTAACAAAATACATCTATTAATCAGTACGAGGGGGAGCTAAAAATGAAATCTGTAAAAATGCTGACAAACCACGAAATTGCATCCTTTTGCGAGCAGACAGCTCTAATCCTGAATGCCGGGATCACACCTGCTGAAGGAATTGCAATCATGCTTTCTGATACAAAAACATCCGAGGGACGCGAATTACTGAATGCAATTTACGAAGTCGTACGAAAAGGCGACACATTCCATACCGCCGTTGTATCTGTTGGTGTTTTTCCAGATTATGTGCTTCACATGATATCGATCGGTGAGGAATCCGGCCGGCTTGACGACGTCATGAATTCACTTGCAAGCTATTATGAGCGCGAGCAGAACATAAGTGATAGTATTCGCAACGCCGTAAGATATCCTTTTATCATGATTGGCATGATGGTGATTGTAATTCTTGTGCTCTTAACCCGAGTGCTTCCTATCTTTAATCAGGTCTTCCAACAACTTGGAAGCGAAATGAATTCCATTTCAAAATCTTTTCTAAATATGGGTCTTGCTTTAAGCCGTTATTCTTCTATCATCGTTGTTCTCTTACTTATCTTTCTCGTCCTTTTCTATTTTCTGACCAGAACAACGAAAGGAAAAGAATTGTTTCATTCTTTCTTACTTGTTTTTCCATTTACAAAGGGATTCCACGAAAAAATTGCCTCCGGTCGCTTTGCAAGCGGGATGTCATTGATGATTGGAAGTGGAATGGATACGTTTACAAGTCTTGAATATGTATCCAGACTCGTTGACCACAAATCAATGCAGAGAAAAATAGCTCTATGCAGAAAGATGATTGAAGATGGCTCCAATTTTGCAGAAGCACTGGCAGGAGCTTCCATTTTCTCTCATCTCTATTCCCGTATGGTTTCGGTTGCATTCAAAACAGGGAATCTTGATTCTGTGATGGAAAAAATAGCAGTACACTACGAAAAGGAAACTGATGATAAAATTTACTCCATCATTTCTATTCTGGAGCCAACACTGGTAATTATTCTTTCCTTGATTGTAGGCTTGATTCTTTTATCTGTCATCTTACCTTTGATGGGTATCATGTCAAGTATTGGCTAATCAAATAAACTTTTATCTTATTTCGCGAATCCTACTTGGGAGGTATTCCTATGAATCGGTTCCAACAGAAGTCTTCCTTTTTTTCTTATTTTAAAAAAATCAATCTTCCATTGTTTGGATTTATAATTCTCCTGCTTTTGTTTTTGTATGGTGTTTCTTCTGTCTCCACAACAACTCGCTCCAAACAGCTTGAGAGTCTGGAGCGCGCAGTGAATCGAAGTATTGTACAATGTTATGCGATTGAAGGAATTTATCCTCCAGACATGGAATATCTGATTGCACATTATGGTTTATTCTATGATCAAGAAACCTACTTTATTGATTACCAGCCAATCGCATCCAACCTTTTTCCTGATGTCACAATCCTTCTTCGAAATTTTGAGGAATCCGATTGATTGTACGCGTGCCTAAGCACCCAGATAGGAAGTATTATGAATCTTAAGAATAACACACGCCATATGATTGACATTTTATTTGTATTGGGTCTCTTTGCAGTATTCGCGCTTTCAGCACTACTGCTCGTTACATTTGGTTCTAAAATATACCAAAATACGGTTAATAAAATGGACCAAAATTATACGATGCGAATGGCCTATTCCTATCTTACAGAGAAAGTCAGACAATCTGATACCAAAGATTGCGTTCAGATTGGAGAACTTCAAGGAAATCCAGCAGTTATCATCACAAGTGAAATCAATCAGGAGTTCTACGAAACTTATCTATATCATCACGATGGATTTTTAAAAGAACTCTTTATCAAAAAAGGCACCCCCATTGATGCAACTGCAGGGAATAGCATTCTAGCCGTTCAATCATTTGAGGCAAAAGAAATCAAACCAAGTTTGTTATCTTTTTCCGTAACAGATTCCAGTCAGCGTAATGTCAATTTCCTGGTCGATTTAAAAAGTCATACCACCACAGAAAAGTGAGGTAGCGCATGAACATAAGAAGCACATCCAAATCAGCTCTGTTCTTAATGGAATTGATGATTGCAATTTTATTCTTTTCTGTGGCAGGAGCTGTCAGTATTCAACTTTTTGTCAATTCACATCTGCTAAGTGAAAGTACAGTAAACACCAATCAAAGTATTCTACATTCTCAGACAATTGCAGAAGCATTCACAGGGACAAATGCAGATATTCTAGAACTTCAGAAAATACTACAGGCTTCTCCTATTGGTGAGTCATCACTTGAACTCTACTTTGACCAGGACTGGAAGGCCTGCAATGAGGCGATTGCACGCTTCACTGCCACGGTTTCCCTGCGTAACGAATCCGGTTTATCCTATGCCGACATCGTATTTTCAGACAATACAGGTCTTGTTCTTTACCAACTAACCATTTCTCATTATCTGCAAAAAACAAGTTGAAGGTGTCTTTATGAAAAAAAAACTCTCAGGTGTAAATGTTGGTTCTTCCTCTATTTTACTTATTTTTGTTTTGCTTTCACTCATTTCATTTGCCGCCCTTTCTTTTGTGAGTGCAAATGCTGATTCTGTTTTGTGTCAAAAAACAGCAGAACATAGTATTTCCTATTATGAGGCCTGTACACAGGCCAATACTTCAATCGCAACTATAGATGCCACACTCTCAAACTTATACTCCTCTGGTTTGTCAGAAGAGGAGTATTTTAAACAGGCGGGTGATGGAATCTCCTATTTGATTCCTATCACCGATACGCAATCTCTCGAGGTGGCTCTTTCTTTTTATTATCCTTCCAAACCTAATGAGCTTTTTTATAATATTGATAGTTGGAGGGTGCTTACAACTCAATTGCCCAAATATGATAATTCTCTTGATTTACTCTTTCAATAAAATTTCGTTTTAAATAGATAACATTTATAAGCGCTATCGCAAAATGGGGTGGATTCCATCAGAATCACACCCCAAATATTGTTATAGCGCTTTTATTTTTGTTTTTTTAATTTTTGCTTTTTCTATTCCACTGTAGAAATGATTTCTTCTGTGTCTTCTTCTATGAATTCTTCCTCAATTTCAATCATGTCTGTAAAGTTCACTTCTTCAGCTATTGCATTGTCATCGCCATACGTTTCATCGAAAGTGTCCCCAAATGAAATGGTATCTTGAAGCTGAAGGTCAGAATCAAGCGTAACTGTACGGTATCTCTTCATTCCTGTTCCTGCTGGAATCAGTTTACCAATAATTACATTTTCTTTCAGACCAATCAGTGGATCTATTTTTCCTTTGATCGCTGCCTCTGTCAATACTTTTGTTGTTTCCTGGAAAGACGCTGCCGAAAGGAAGGAATTCGTTGCAAGGGAAGCTTTTGTGATACCAAGCATAACCTGTCTTCCATCCACAATCTCTTTGCCTTCTGCTGCAAGTCTTTCGTTTGTTTCCGTATAATCCAAAACGTCAATCAAAGTACCTGGAAGGTAATCCGAATCTCCATTGTCTTCAATACGGATTTTCTTTAACATCTGGCGTACAATAACTTCAATATGCTTATCATTGATTTCAACGCCCTGAAGTCTGTAAACTCGCTGCACTTCACAAATCATGTAATCTTGTACAGCTCTGACTCCTTTGATTTTAAGAAGATCATGAGGGTTAATACTACCTTCTGTCAACTCATCTCCAGCCTCTAAAACTGCTCCATCCACAACTTTAATTCTTGAACCATATGGAATTAGATATGCTTTTGACTCTAGTGTTTCATTGTTGGTAATAATGACTTCCCTTTTCTTTTTTGTATCCTTTATTACTGCTGTTCCCGCGAATTCAGCAATGATTGCCAATCCCTTAGGTTTTCTTGCTTCAAAAAGTTCCTCAACACGAGGAAGACCCTGTGTAATATCGTCACCCGCAACACCTCCAGTATGGAAGGTACGCATGGTAAGCTGTGTTCCAGGTTCTCCGATTGACTGTGCCGCAATAATACCAACTGCTTCACCAACCTGTACAGGTTCTCCTGTAGACATGTTCGCTCCATAACATTTTGCACAAATACCAACATGGGATTTACAGGTAAGAATTGTACGGATTTTCAATTTATCAATTGGTTCACCGTTCTCATCCACTCCAACTGTCAGAATCTGAGATGCTCTTCTTGGTGTGATCATATGATTTCTTTTCACAATCATATTACCATCTTTATCATAAACTGACTCACAGGTATATCTTCCTGTAATTCTGTCCTGAAGACATTCAATCTCTTCTTTTCCATCCATGAATGCTTTAACAACCATCCCCGGAAGTTCTTCTTTTCCTTCTGCACAATCAATTTCTCTAATGATTAATTCCTGAGATACGTCAACAAGACGTCTTGTCAGGTATCCCGAATCTGCAGTTCTAAGAGCTGTATCTGACAATCCCTTACGAGCACCATGTGCAGACATAAAGTACTCTAAAACGTCAAGTCCTTCACGGAAGTTCGATTTGATTGGCAATTCGATGGTACGACCTGTTGTATCAGCCATCAATCCACGCATACCAGCCAGCTGTTTAATCTGCTGGTTAGATCCACGGGCTCCAGAGTCAGCCATCATAAAGATGTTATTATACTTATCAAGTCCCTTAAGCAGAACCTCTGTTAATTCTTTATCTGTTTCATTCCAGGTTTCAACAACTGCTCTGTATCTCTCTTCTTCTGTAATCAGTCCACGTCTGAAGTTCATCGCAATTTTATCAACCATTTTTTGAGCATCTTCAAGCATTTGTGGCTTACTCTCCGGAACTGTCATGTCTGAAATCGATACAGTCATAGCTGCTTTGGTAGAGTATTTATATCCAATTGATTTTACATCATCCAGGACTTCAGCCGTTTTGGTTGATCCATGTGTGTTGATAACTTTTTCAAGAATCTGTTTCATTCCTTTTTTACCAACATGGAAATCCACTTCAAGTTTTAAGATATCTTCCGGTTTGGCTCTATCTACGAAACCCAAGTCCTGTGGCATAATTTCATTGAAAATAAAACGACCTACTGTAGATTCAACATTACCTGTCAGAACAGTTCCATCTGCCATCGTCTTTTTCATTCTGACAGAGATTCTTGAATGTAATGTGACTGCCTTATTCTCATAAGCAAGAATTGCTTCGTTTACATCCTTAAAATGCTTTCCTTCTCCAAGTGATCCCGGTCTTTCCTGTGTCAGGTAATAAATTCCCAAAACCATATCCTGTGATGGTACTGCAACTGGTGCTCCATCCGAAGGCTTCAAAAGGTTGTTAGGGGACAGAAGAAGAAAACGACATTCCGCTTGTGCTTCAACAGAAAGTGGTAAATGCACCGCCATCTGATCTCCATCAAAGTCCGCATTGTATGCAGTACAAACAAGAGGATGTAATTTGATTGCTTTTCCTTCTACCAATATTGGCTCAAACGCCTGAATACCAAGTCTATGAAGTGTAGGTGCACGATTCAGCATAACCGGATGTTCTTTGATCACTTCTTCAAGCACATCCCAAACCTGTCCGTCCAGTCTTTCTACAAGTTTCTTCGCATTTTTAATATTCTGAGAGATTCCACGGCCTACCAACTCTTTCATAACAAACGGCTTGAAGAGTTCAATTGCCATTTCTTTTGGAAGTCCACACTGATAAATCTTGAGTTCAGGTCCAACTACGATTACAGAACGTCCTGAATAATCAACACGTTTTCCAAGTAAGTTCTGACGGAAACGGCCCGACTTTCCTTTTAGCATATCGGAAAGCGATTTGAGCGCTCTGTTTCCAGGTCCTGTTACCGGACGCCCTCTTCTTCCGTTATCAATCAACGCATCTACTGCTTCCTGAAGCATTCTTTTTTCATTTCTTACAATGATATCTGGCGCCCCAAGCTCAAGTAGTCTTTTTAAACGGTTGTTTCTATTAATAATTCTTCTATAAAGGTCATTCAGATCTGATGTTGCAAAACGTCCACCATCTAACTGAACCATAGGACGAAGATCAGGCGGGATAACTGGAACAACATCCAGAACCATCCATTCTGGTTTGTTTCCAGACTCTCTGAATGCCTCAATCACTTCCATTCTTTTAATAATTCTTGCTCTTTTTTGTCCTGAAGAATCTTTAAGGCCTGATTTCAGCTCAACAGACTCTCCTTCTAGGTCAATATTGCGCAGTAATTCTTTAACCGCTTCTGCTCCCATTCCTACACGAAACTTATTGCCATGACTCTCTCGTGTATCCTGGTATTCTTTTTCTGATAAAACCTGCTTGTATTGTAATTCAGTTTCACCTGGATCCAATACAATATAAGATGCAAAATATAAAACTTTTTCAAGAATTCTTGGTGATAAATCAAGAATTAGTCCCATTCTACTTGGGATTCCCTTAAAATACCAGATGTGGGATACTGGTGCAGCAAGTTCAATATGTCCCATACGTTCTCTACGAACATTTGCTTTTGTTACTTCAACGCCGCAACGGTCACATACAACCCCTTTATATCTGATTTTTTTATATTTACCACAATGACATTCCCAATCTTTGCTAGGTCCAAATATTTTTTCACAGAAAAGTCCATCTTTTTCTGGTTTCAATGTTCTATAGTTGATCGTTTCAGGTTTTGTTACTTCTCCCCTTGACCAATCTCTCATTTTTTCGGGTGATGCCAGTCCGATTTTAATGGCATCAAAAGTCATTGGCTGATAAACTTCTTTATTTGTTTCTGACATTTATGGCTCTCCTTCCGATTACGCTCATTTCACGTTCCCCTAGATTAGAGAAAGCTTACCTGCTTACTATTCAAAGGACTCTTCCAATTCAGGATCCAGATCCAATTTTTCCAAATCGATCTCTTCCAATTCTTCTTCTGCAGCAACAAGTTCTCCGCTGGCAGCATCAAATTCCTGTTTCTGATAGCCCAAGGAGCCTAGTGATTCTTTTTCGTAACCATAGCCTTTTACTTCTCCTTCGATTTCGTAGCGATAATCTGTTTCGCCATAATCGATCGTTTCAACAATTTCAACTTCTGTCTGATCTTCACGAAGTACTTTTACATCAAGTCCTAAAGATTGTAATTCTTTCAGCAATACTTTGAATGATTCTGGAATACCAGGTTCAGGAATATTCTCTCCCTTAATAATGGCTTCGTATGTTTTAACACGTCCGATTACATCATCCGATTTTACTGTAAGGATTTCCTGAAGTGTATAAGATGCACCATATGCTTCCAATGCCCAAACTTCCATTTCCCCAAATCTCTGTCCACCGAACTGCGCTTTACCACCGAGTGGCTGCTGTGTAACAAGTGAGTATGGTCCTGTCGAACGAGCATGAATCTTATCATCAACCAAATGATGAAGCTTCAAGTAATGCATATGTCCGATTGTTACGGAGCTGTCAAAAAACTCTCCAGTACGTCCATCGCGAAGTCTGACTTTTCCATCTCTTGAAATCGGAACACCTTTCCATAAACTGCGATGTTCTTTGTTATCTGATAAATACTGCAATACTTCTGGTAACAACTCACTTTTGTGTTTCTTCTCAAATTCTTCCCATGAAAGATTGACAAAATCGTCCGCCAAATCCAGCGTATCCATAATATCCAATTCGTTTGCTCCATCAAATACTGGCGTTGCAATATTAAATCCTAACGCTTTTGAAGCAAGTGATAAATGGATTTCTAATACCTGTCCAATATTCATACGGGAAGGAACACCCAATGGATTCAGAACAATATCAAGAGCTCTTCCGTTTGGAAGGTATGGCATATCTTCTACTGGTAATATACGGGATACAACACCCTTATTACCATGTCTTCCAGCCATCTTATCTCCAACGGAAATTTTTCTCTTTTGTGCAATATAAATAACAACCGCCTGGTTTACACCTGGTGATAATTCATCTCCATTTTCTCTGGTAAAGACTTTGGCATCTACAACAATACCATACTCGCCATGAGGTACTTTAAGTGAAGTATCTCTGACTTCTCTTGCCTTCTCACCAAAGATTGCTCTAAGTAGTCTTTCTTCTGCCGTTAATTCTGTCTCTCCCTTAGGAGTTACTTTACCAACCAGAACATCTCCTGCACGGACTTCGGCACCAATTCTGATAATTCCACGATCATCGAGATCTTTCAGTGCTTCTTCTCCAACTCCCGGAACATCTCTTGTGATTTCTTCTGGTCCGAGTTTGGTGTCTCTTGCTTCCGCTTCATATTCTTCAATATGGATAGAAGTATATACATCCTCTTGGATCAGTCTTTCACTTAAAAGAACCGCATCCTCGTAATTGTAACCTTCCCAAGTCATAAATCCAATCAGCGGATTCTTGCCAAGTGCAAGTTCTCCCTGTGCTGTTGACGGACCATCTGCAATGACGTCACCCGCCTGCACATGTTCTCCTTTTACAACAATTGGTTTCTGATTATAACAGTTGCTCTGATTACTTCTGGAGAATTTTGTAAGACGGTACTCTTGTTTCTCTCCATCATCACATGTAATTTTAATTACGTCTGCAGCTGAGTATTCAACTGTTCCAGATTTTTCCGCAATGACACAGACCCCTGAATCGACTGCGGCTTTTGGCTCCATACCAGTACCAACTACTGGTGCTTCTGTAAACAGAAGTGGAACCGCCTGACGCTGCATGTTAGAACCCATCAGTGCACGGTTTGCATCATCATTTTCAAGGAAAGGAATCAAAGCAGTTGCAACAGAAAATACCATCTTGGGTGAAACGTCCATATATTCAAACATTGCCTTAGGGTATTCCTGTGTTTCTTCTTTGTAACGTCCTGATACAGATTGTTTTACAAAACATCCATTCTCATCCAAGTGCTCATTTGCCTGCGCAACATGATAATTATCTTCTTCATCTGCCGTCATATACACAACATCATCAGTGACTCTTGGATTTTCAGGATCTGATTTGTCTATTTTTCTATAAGGTGCTTCTACAAATCCGTATTCATTGATTCTTGCATAGGTAGCAAGAGAGTTGATCAGACCGATGTTAGGACCTTCAGGGGTTTCAATCGGACACATTCTTCCATAGTGAGAATAATGAACGTCACGAACCTCAAATCCCGCACGATCTCTGCTAAGTCCACCAGGACCCAAAGCAGAAAGTCTTCTCTTATGTGTCAATTCACCCAGAGGGTTATTCTGATCCATGAACTGAGACAACTGGGAAGAACCAAAGAATTCTTTTACCGCTGCCTGAACTGGTTTGATGTTAATTAATACCTGAGGCGAAACTTCTTCAGAATCATGCGTAGTCATTCTCTCTCTGACAACTCTTTCAAGTCTTGACAGACCGATTCTATACTGGTTCTGTAATAGTTCCCCTACTGCTCTGATACGTCTATTGCCAAGGTGATCAATATCGTCTGCATTGCCAAGACCATATTCAAGATGGATATTATAATTAATAGAAGCAATGATATCTTCTTTTGTAACATGTTTTGGAACCAATTCATGAATATTCTTCGTAATCGCATCAGCAAGTTCTTCTGGCTTTTCCTGATATTCTTCCATGAGTTGATGCAGCACCGGATAATAAACAAGCTCTGTAACGCCAAGTTCTTTTGGGTTGCAGTCCACAAAATTGGTAATATCAACCATCATGTTCGAAATTACTTTTACATTTTTCTCATCTGTCTGAATCAATACAAATGGAACTGCAGCATTCTGAATTGTGTCAGCAAGCTCTGCCGTTACTTTTGTCCCTGCGGTTGCAAGTACTTCTCCAAACTGGTCCACTACATCTTCCGCCAGAATATGATGTCTGATTCTGTTTCGTAATGCAAGTTTTTTATTAAATTTATAACGTCCAACCTTTGCAAGATCATATCTTCTCACATCAAAGAACATGGAAGTGATGAGACTCTCTGCGCTTTCGACACTCAAAGGTTCTCCTGGACGGATTTTTTTGTATAATTCTAAAAGACCTTCATGATAATTCTCAGAAACGTCTTTTCCAAAACTGGCTTCTATTTTAGGTTCATCCCCAAACAGTTCACGAATCTCGTCATTGGTTCCAACACCGAGGGCTCTGATTAAAACTGTAATCGGAACTTTTCTGGTTCTATCTACACGTACGTAAAAAATGTCATTGGAGTCTGTTTCATATTCCAACCATGCTCCACGGTTTGGAATTACTGTGGAAGAATATAGCGTTTTTCCAATTTTATCATGTGCAATCGAATAATAAATCCCTGGTGAACGTACCAACTGACTTACAATAACTCTCTCAGCACCATTAATTACAAATGTTCCCGTTGCTGTCATGAGTGGAAGATCACCCATAAAGATTTCATGTTCGCTGATTTCTTCTTTTTCTTTATTGTAAAGGCGAACTTTTACCTTTAGCGGTGCAGCATAAGTAGCATCACGTTCCTTGCACTTTTCGATAGAATATTTAACTTCGTCTTCACACAACTCGAAGTCAACAAATTCTAAGCTCATATGGCCGCCGTAATCAGCAATTGGAGAAATATCGTTAAATACTTCTTTTAAACCCTCTTCTAGAAACCATCGATAGGAATCCTTCTGGACTTCGATCAGGTTGGGCATTTCCAACACCTCTTTTTGTCGTGAATAACTCATACGTATATTCTTGCCGGCAGCAATAGGACGTATTCTGTTTTTTTCCATTGACATTTCACCCCGTTCTTTATGATTTTAGCCTTAACACACTATTATTTTCCTTAAAAATAGGCATGCAAAAGCACAATAGTGCACCATCCATATTAACACAATTATTTTTTCTGGTCAATCACTTTTTTTAACTAAAAAAAGTCCCCAATCATGGGGACTTTTGATAAACTGCTTATTTCAAAGTAACTTTAGCGCCTTCTGCTTCAAGTTTTCCTTTTATTTCATCAGATTCTGTTTTAGATGCGCCTTCTTTCACTACTTTTGGAGCTCCATCAACTAAATCTTTTGCTTCTTTTAATCCAAGACCTGTAACTTCACGAACCACTTTGATAACTTTAACTTTGTTTGGTCCAACTTCTGTTAATTCTACATCAAATTCTGTTTTTTCTTCTGCTGCTTCTGCTGGGCCAGCTGCTGCTACCATAACACCCGCTGCTGCTGATACACCAAATTCTTCTTCACATGCTTTTACTAAATCATTTAATTCAAGTACTGTTAACTCTTTAACAGCGTCGATGATTTCCTGAGTTGATAATTTTGCCATTTTTATTTACCTCCGTTTAATATTTAGTATGATTTCATACTTTATTTTATTTGTTCTGATTCTGTATCTGGTTCTTATTCTGCTGCTGGTACTTCTTCAGCCGCAACTTCTGCAACCGCTTCCGCTTCAACAATTGGTACTTCAGCTGTTTCAACTGGTGCAGCAGCTACTTCGCCTGAAGCTCCGCCTTTTTCAGCAAGCTGATTCATGACACGAGCAAAGTTCGTAATTGGTGACTGTAAGCTTCCAAGTAATTTGGAAAGAAGTTCTTCTCTTGATGGGATTGCTGCGATTTTAATCACGCCAGCCGCATCAAATACAACTCCTTCTACAACACCGCCTTTAATCTCAAGCTTATCTGCAGTTTTCGCAAATTTCTGTAAGACTCTTGCTGGTGCTGTTGCGTCTGTTGTGGAAATTGCAACTGCACTAGGTCCTTCTAAGTAAGGTGCAAGTCCTTCAAACGCTGTTCCCTTGAATGCAAAGTTCATCATAGTGTTTTTGTAAACTTTGTAAGTAACTCCTGCATCACGTAGTTCTTTACGAAGTTTTGTGTCCTGTTCTACCGTAAGTCCACGATAATCAACCAGAACCACTGACTGCGCATCTTTAATGCTTGCAGAAATTTCTTCTACTACGGGTTTTTTGATTTCAATTTTTGCCATTTTTCTACCTCCTTATAGATTGATTGCCGATCCGGAGTTCATATAAAAAAGCCTTCTTGAAGACAAGAAGGCAAAAAGTCATCTGAACAAACTCTTTCTCCTCGGTAGGCGATTCTCTTATGTCTTCCGATATAATCAGTTGACACCTACTGTCTCCGGCGTGGTTTTATAACCTCATATAATTTATCATGCCCACATGCCTTCTGTCAAGTATTATTTTGAAGACACTTTACCGCTTGCTGATTGCTCCCTTTTCATCGATGATAACTCCCGGAGACAATGCCCCGAGGTAAGAAAGAACCGCCTCCCGCTGTTCTCGCGACAGTGTTTTTGTCTGACAAGACTGCTGTCTGGCAGGCAAAAAAGAAAGTCTTTTGATTTTATTTCCATTTACAGTAAGCTGCAGCAATCCAGTATCAAC
>CANRNK010000067.1 GCA_947631985.1 uncultured Lachnospiraceae bacterium
CCATCCTCATGACCAAAGGCTACGGTTATGTTAATATAGGTGTCCGGAGCTTTGTGGGTCTTTGGCAATACCGTTGAAACTGTTTGTTTGCTAACACTTAATTAGTAATTATAAAAAAGGAATAACCCTATGAAAACGAATCCAATTATCTATTCAGATGTTCCAGATTTAGATGTAATCCGAGTAGAAGATACCTATTATATGATCAGTACAACAATGCATACTTTTCCGGGTGGTGTGATTTTACGTTCTTTTGATTTAGTGAATTGGGAGATTCTGACTTATCTCTTTGAGGAATTAGAGGGAACCCCTGCACAGAGACTAGAGGAAGGGCAAAATATATATGGACAGGGCATGTGGGCGGCTTCACTTCGCTTTCACGAAGGAATATATTATATTTGCTTTGCCTGTAATGATACTGGAAAAACATACTTGTATCAATCTGAAACGATAATGGGACCCTGGCGTATGAGTTATATTGAAGGATTTTATCATGACAGCTCGCTTTTATTTGATGGGAACAGAGCATATTTGGTATACGGGAATACAGATATTTACCTGACTGAACTAAATGAGACCTTATCAGCACCGAAGAAAGATGGACTTCATCGCAAAATCATAACAGATCATGAGTCTGTGACACTTGGTTACGAAGGCAGTCATATTCAGAAGATTAATGGAAAATATTATGTGTTTTTGATCCATTGGCTTGCGGATCAATCAAAGAGAAGAACGCAGGCTTGCTTTGTCTCGGATTCTCTAGAAGGTGAATTCCTTGGAAGAGATGTATTAGATGATGATTGTGGGTTTCACAATGCTGGAGTTGCGCAGGGGGGAATTGTCGACACACCTTATGGTGATTGGTATGCCGTGTTGTTTCAGGACAGTGGAGCAATTGGAAGATGTCCAGTGCTTGTTCCTGTTTTCTGGGAGAATGATTTCCCAATATTTGGAGTGAATGGAAAAATTCCCGAGAAAATTGAGATAAAAAGTACCAGAGAAAATCATAGATACCAACCTCTTGTAGAAAATGATGATTTTGAGTACAAGCCTGATAAAGAGGGTAAAATTCAGCTGAAAAAGGTGTGGCAGTGGAATCATATTCCTGATTCAACAGCGTGGTCGGTCTTAGCAAATCCTGGACATTTAAGAATACAATCAAATAGAGTGAGCCAGAATCTTGTAACAGCTCCCAATATCATAACACAACGAATGATGGGACCAATTAGTGAAATCACGGTGACAGTTGATGGAAGTCATATCAAAGAGGGTGATTATGCTGGACTTTGTGCACTTCAAGGTTGTTATGGATTCGTTGCAATTACAAAAAAAGAGAAGGAATACTACCTTGTTATGTCAGCGAAAGAATTCAATCCAAATGAGGGTATCTGGGGACCTGAAGGTGGAGACAAAGAAGCAGGGGTAGAGTTTGCGCGAATCAGAATACAGGAGAGTAAAGCGACTTTTAGGATAAGAGCAAACTTTGAAGATAGTATTGATGAAGCAGAATTTTATTATCTTGAAAGTGATACGTGGGTAAAGATTGGAAAAACGCACAAGCTGTATTATTTATTAGACCATTTTATGGGTTGTAGGGTAGGGCTTTTTCAGTTTTCAACAAAGGAAGTGGGTGGATTTGCGGAATTTAGCAGATTCGTCTACCATTACAAGTCAACATCTGGCCTAAAGGAGGTTTTAGAATGAGAACAGTTGAACTAATCGGATACATTGCGTCCGTCATGATTTTTATTTCGATTTTATCAAGTTCTATCTTAAAATTGCGTATTATTAATCTCATTGGATCGGGTATCTTTGCAGTGTATGGGTTTTTAATTGGATCAATTCCGACAGGATTGATGAATACACTGATCGTAATCGTGAATGTTTATTACCTGATTAAATTTTTCAAATCAAAAGAACTATTTACAATCCTTGAGGTGGATCAAAATGATCAATATGTGAAGCATTTTTTAGAATTTTATCAGACTGAAATTAAGAAGTTTTCTTTTGACACCAATTTAATGAAGGAAAAGTGGGATATCTGTTTTTTTGTATTAAGAGATATGGCGACGGCAGGCCTGTTTTCTGCTAAGAAAGTAGATGAGAAAACACTCTTAATCGCGCTTGATTTTGCAATTCCGGAATACAGAGATTTTAAAATAGGAAAGTATATTTATGACAGACAGGAAGAGCTGTTTGGAAAACAAGGATACCAACAGTTTCAAGTCAAAACGATCAATAAAGATCATAGTAAGTACTTGTTAAAGATGGGATTTACAAAAGATTTGGAAAATGAAGATTTGTACAGTAAGCAAATTGGGGAATAGAAGTAATAGAAAGAACAGAAAGGATTACATTCTGTATTGTCTGAAAGTTCTCTGAATGAAAAATTATTTTCATTCAGAGAGAGTCATGTTATAATTTTTGTAATATTTTTGAAATCAACAGAATAAAGACCATATACTTACGAATTGAATTTACAATTATTAAATTTTATGTAAGAAAAATTGAAAAAAGTATTATAATAAGTATTATAACAAGGAGGGTACTACATGGTTCTAAAAAAGAGGGTGCAGGGGAGTCATTTTGTTCAACCTGAAATGCAAAACGAAGAAGAATTAGATCTAAAATTGGTTGAAAAAAAAGAAGAATGTATTGTCACTTAATGCATCTATTGAAGCTGCAAGGGCAGGAGAACAGGGAAGAGGGTTTGCAGTTGTTTCAAATGAAATAAAAAAATTGGCAGAAAATACAAAAGAACAGGTTACTATTATTCGAGAAATTGTAAAAGGTTTGAATGATAAAATAAGTGAAGCTTCCAATGAGATTGATAAAGTGGTCATTAATTTTGGGGGATGCAAAAATGATATTGAGTTAGCAACAGGCGGTATCAAAGGAATCGGCAGCACAATGAATCTTGTTGGCGACAGCTTTACTTCCATTTCATCAAATGTGGAGGAGCAAACGGCTACAACACAGGAAATGTCTTCGAATCTCCAAATAATCAATGAAAAATCTGCAAAGTTAAAAATGGAATCAGAAAAAACAGGGCAGGCTTTTTATGATATTTCTCAAAAGATTGATACGGTTCGTGTAAAAACATTGAATTGCGCCGAATCGCTGGATGCAAATACAATGATAGAATTAAGCATTACAGATCACTTGATGTGGAAGTGGCGTGTATACAATATGATTCTTGGATATGTACAATTAGAGGTAGCAAAAGTTGGAGATCATCATGGTTGCAGGTTAGGGCAATGGATTGCAACGTTGGAATTAGAAAATCCTCAAATAAAAAATATAGTTTCAAGAATTGAGCATCCACATGCAAATATTCATATTACTGCGAAAAAGGCAATTCAGGAATATAATTCAGGAAATAAAAAAAATGCAGAAAATTTACTATCAGAAATAGAAAGAGATTCAAAAATTGTGGTCGAAGCGCTGGCAGAATTAAAAAAAATTCTATAAATATAAGTGAGAGAGTGCAGAGAGACTTGTTGCCACAAGGTTCTCTGCACTTTTTATAGCCAGTGGTCAAATTTTATTCGGGGTGAATACATGGTGAAGCTAAAGAAAAAAAAGATTCAAAACATAGACACCTATGTCGTTTCAAATGTAATGAGAAATGAAAATGCTGCATATGAGGAAGCACATTATCAAAAGGTAAAAATTTATGCAGAAATGCTTGCAAAAAGAAGAAACCTTGATGTGAATAGGGCACTTGTGTCCGCTATGTTACATGATATTGGTCGCATTCAGCCAGATTCTTCAAAAAGGAAGCATGCAGAGGTGAGTGCCAAGATAGCGTACACAATCCTTCAAAATAATGGGATGGAAAAAAATCTTCAAAAAAAATTGCAAAAGATATTTCTGAGCATAGTTTTAAAAGTCAGATAGGGAATCCCTATGAGGAGTTACTTAAGGATGCAGATTCTTTAGCCCATCAGGATGAATTTGGCTTGCAGGCACTTAGTCTGCCTGAAAAAATGCGTTGTGAACTTGCTGAAGTATGTAATATGGAATTCTATTTAAATTCACCTGATCATACGATGTGGAGTGATATATTATGGAACAAAATAGAAATAATAAAAGAAATTGCTTTATGTAAGGAATTCATCTATCAAAAAGATAAAATTCACGAAGCTAGAATTGTATTGAACCAGATACGCACTTTATCTGGCTTGTTATTAAAAGCTGGAAACAAAAAGGCATCTTGTTTAAAGGAAATTACTGAAATTTCCAGGTATATGTATCAGCAAAATGCACAGTTAAGAAAAATGCAAGTGTTTTTGTCTATCGTTCCGAAGAATGAGGACTGCAACCCTTTTCGAACGTTTCTAAAACAACAGATTGCAGAGGAAGAAAAAAAATTTGATTTTGATAAATTGGATTCTAATCTATTCAAAATGCCAGATAGAGAAGAACTTTTAATTGAAGAGGAGTCTATAAAAAGTGTTGTTGAAGAACTGATTCGAGAACTGATTTGTCAATTAGGGACCACAGGTAGCGTGGAGATACAAAAATTACACAGATTAAGAATTTTAGCAAAGAAAATACAATATATCGAAGAGATGAAGCTCATTCAGGTAAATCCACTTATTTCGGATTCATTAAAAATGATTCATACAACAATAGGTGACCTGCATGACAGCTTTGAGGCTATAACATACTTGAAAGGTCAAAAAAACAGGATTTCAAAGCAGGTCTATAAAAAGGTAAAACAGAGTTTGAAAGAAAAACAAAAACAGCAGAAAAAGCAGGTTGAAATAGCACGATTTAAGATGAACCTGTTATTAAGCAAATATTTATAAATAAATCACTTTTTCCTCAGAAATACAGAGTAATATAGATACGATATAGGTTATAATTGTATTTTCTTGGGGGAAATAATGAAAATAGATAAAAAAAATTTATTGATTAAGATACTCTTTGCGTTCTGCGTTTCAATTGCGGTCTGCTTTATGACGGTAAGCAGTATTCTAAACACAGATCATGCCACGGAGGAATTGCAACCGAAAGTTATTATATTGAAAGAACATACAGTGATTCCAACAAGAAAAAGTGATATAAAGGAAAATAAAGCAACAGAATTAGAAAATATAGTTGAAGAAAGAAGCTATCAAAAAAATAAAGTCAATTTAAAATATCCCCAACTTAAGGGAATGGTGAATCAAGAATTACAGAAAGAATGCAATGAATTAATAGAGAATTTGGTGCTTGAAAAAGCAAAAACCATGATGATAGAGGACAGTTATCAACTTGACTATAAAATTACAGAGCAAACAGATAGTATGATTTCGATTGTTATGTTAGGCACGATATCACTTGAGAATTCTTTGTATCCTACCAGTGCTTTGTATACTCTGAACATTGATTTGGAACAAAGTAGAATTTGGAAGTTAGAATACATTCAAGGGATAGAGCAAATTGCAGAAAACCTAATTAGAGGAAAAGACTTGCCTATGTATGATTTAGTAGGAAAACGACTTCATTCAGATTGGCAAAAGGCAGTAGAAGAATATCTTAAGCAGCAAACAATTCAGAGTTTGTCAGAAGACCTGAAGCACTTTGATTTGAGCCTTGACGGGGAGACTGAACCATTAGGCTTTTCTTATTATGAAAATGGTAAGTTACATATCTGTATTTCTGTGCCGCATGCATTGGGAGATTATGTTGATATTATTCCAGATAGAACGATTCAAGCGGGACAGTAAATCAACAAAGCTTAATTTAAGTGATATTTTTAGGAGGAGCCAGTATGGTAACATATGATCATGAATTGTCAGCAAAGGACTATGCATTTCTTAGAAAAGTAGTAGGTTGGAATGAAATAACTGAAACGCAAGCGAAAAGAGGGATAGATAATACCACCTTTTTGATTACTGCAAAAGAAAACGGAAAAACAATAGCAATGGCCAGATTGCTTTTTGAATGAAAATTCTATTTCAGGAGAGTACATTTCTTATTTTCTTCAGGCCGCAGCGGGAAAAGAAGGGTTCTATCATAAGCTTGGATTTGTAAGCAGGCCTAACAACGAATTGGGTGAGGGAATGACAAAAAGAATTTGCCAGCATCAGGTGTAATGAACCAGACACTGGCTGGAATTGGTGCCATGACAGATTTTGGGGCACTTCTTTCTCAACCAATTTTGTTATTATTTGGTGCAGTAGCACAATTTGGAATTTTTACAGTTATTATTTTAATTACATTGATTGTAATGCTATTATCAAAAATAACAACAGACAAAACAGATAAAGAAGATCTTTAATAAAGCAAAAAAATCAGGAAAAGAAATTTAAAATAAAGAATACGTAAGAATAACCGGTAGTTCAGTTTTTCTTACGTATTCTTATTTTGTTAGGAATGAATTTTTTTAAAATCTAAAGTGGATGCAATAAATCCCTTGAAGAGAGGATGAGGTCTGTTTGGTCTAGACTTTAACTCTGGATGAGCTTGTGTTGCAACAAAGAAAGGATGAGCAGTCAATTCACACATCTCAACGATTCTTCCATCTGGAGATAAGCCTGATAATTTCATTCCGTTTTCAATCAGAATATTACGGAAATCATTATTTACTTCATAGCGATGACGATGACGTTCGTAGATTACATCACTTTGATATAATTCATATGCCTTTGTAGATTGGTCGAGAACACAGGGATAGGAACCAAGTCGTAAGGTACCGCCAATATCCTCAACGTCGTTCTGATCTGGCATGAGTGCAATTACAGGGTGCGTTGTTGCAGGGTTTAATTCAATGCTATGAGCATCGGAATATCCAATTACGTTTCTTGCAAATTCAACAATAGAAAGCTGCATACCAAGACATAATCCGAGAAACGGGATATTGTTCTCCCGCGCAAAGGTAATTGCCTGGATTTTTCCTTCGATTCCCCTATCACCAAAACCACCAGGAACAAGAATACCATGGACCTCATTTAACAAAGTAGATACATTTTCTTTTGTAACAGTTTCAGAATCCACCCATTTGATAGTAATATTTGTGTGATTTGAAATGCCACCATGTTTCAGAGCTTCTACTACACTGATATAAGCATCATGTAATTGAATGTATTTTCCAACTAATGCGATCACGACTTCGTCAGTTGATGATTTTAAAGTATCTACCATGGATTTCCAATCTTCAAGATCTGGTTCCGGGCAGGGAAGCTTTAAGCATTCACATGCTACCTGAGCAAGATTTTCTGTTTCCATTGCTAAAGGTGCCTCATATAAATATTCAACATCGAGATTCTGGAGAACATGATTACTTGGTATATTACAGAATAAAGATATTTTATCTTTCATAGGTTTATCAATTGGATATTCGCTTCTGCACACAATAATATCTGGCTGAATTCCCATTCCCTGTAATTCTTTTACACTTGCCTGCGTAGGTTTTGTCTTCATCTCCTGCGATGCTCTCAGATAAGGGATTAAAGTAACATGAATTAAAATCGCATTTTCACGACCAACTTCATGCTGGAACTGACGAATGGATTCTAAAAATGGCTGGCTTTCAATATCACCAACAGTACCCCCAACCTCTATTATGGCTATTCTTGTCTCTTCATCTGTAAAATTTCGATAAAAGCGACTTTTGATTTCGTTTGTGATATGAGGAATTACTTGAACGGTACCCCCACCATAATCTCCACGGCGTTCTTTCTGTAAAACGGACCAATATATTTTTCCGGTAGTTACATTAGAGTTTTTATCAAGACTTTCATCGATAAATCTTTCATAATGTCCGAGATCAAGGTCGGTTTCAGCGCCATCGTCAGTTACAAAAACCTCTCCATGCTGGATTGGATTCATTGTACCAGGATCGATATTAATATAAGGGTCAAACTTCTGCATCGTCACTTTGTAGCCACGTGCCTTTAATAATCTCCCGAGAGATGCTGCAGTGATTCCTTTTCCCAAACCGGAAACAACGCCTCCGGTAACAAATACATATTTTACTGACATGTTTCACCTCCTAAGAATCATATGGAACCCCATATTTTATCCATTATATATCAATGCAAGATAAAAAATCTACCGTTTCTCCTAAAAAAATTTATAAATCTTTTATAGATGGGTCTTGAAATTCATAAAGATTATATTGATTTATGAATTTACTATCTCTATAATGAAAAAGAAGTCTCAAAAAAGACAGAAAAACAGATAGGAGTCGTAAATGGACAATAATTTGAACGAATATAGCGGTGGGAATGGTTCCAACAATCAAAATGGGAACAGGCCTGGCGGAAACAATAACCAGGGTGGAAATGGACAACAGCCTAAGAAGCAAAACCTTCTGATTCTTCTTGTAACGGCATTGATATCACTTCTGATTATGAGTTATTTTATGAGAATGGTAAGTGGCGGAACGGAACAGGAAATTAGTTATAATCAGTTTTTAACGATGGTGGAAGAAGGAAAAATAGAAAGTGTTGAACTTGCGGTAGACAGAATCAACATTACACCTGTCAAAGAGGAAGAATCAACAACACCTCTGGCCATGTCACAACCACTTATTACTTATTATACTGGGCTTGTGGAAGATGATACATTAGTTCAATATTTAGTAGATCATAATGTTGAGGTTAAAGGCGAAGTTCAGGATAATTCAGGATATTTTCTTTCTTTAATTTTAACTTATATATTACCGTTTGCTTTAGTCTGGATTGCACTTAGCTTTGTTTTCAAGAAAATGTCTAAGGGTGGAGGCCCTATGGGCGTTGGTAAGAGTAATGCAAAGATATATGTTCAAAAAGAGACAGGAATTACATTTAAAGATGTTGCAGGGGAAGATGAAGCAAAAGAATCTCTACAGGAAGTTGTAGATTTTTTGCATAACCCGGCTAAATATTCTAAAATTGGTGCGAAGCTACCAAAAGGCGCTCTTCTAGTCGGACCACCAGGAACAGGAAAAACACTTCTTGCCAAGGCGGTTGCTGGAGAAGCAAAAGTTCCATTTTTCTCTCTCGCAGGGTCAGATTTTATTGAGATGTACGTAGGTGTTGGTGCATCACGCGTAAGAGATTTATTTAAAGAAGCAACAAAAAATGCGCCTTGTATCATTTTTATTGATGAAATTGATGCAATTGGACGAAGTCGCGATTCAAAGTTTGGTGGAGGCAACGAAGAAAGAGAGCAAACGTTGAACCAGTTGCTTTCTGAAATGGATGGATTTGATACCTCCAAAGGGGTATTAATTTTAGGAGCAACAAATAGACCAGAAATACTTGACAAAGCGCTCTTAAGACCCGGTCGTTTTGATAGAAGAATTATTGTTGATAAGCCTGACTTAAAAGGAAGAGTAGAAATCCTGAGAGTTCATGCAAAAGATGTTCATATGGATGATACTGTTGATTTTGATTCCATCGCCCTTGCTACAAGCGGAGCAGTAGGATCAGACCTTGCCAATATGATTAATGAAGCAGCAATCAATGCAGTAAAAGAAGGAAGAGAGTCCGTTTGCCAGAAAGACCTTTTTGAAGCTGTAGAAGTTGTTCTGGTTGGGAAGGAAAAGAAAGACAGAATTATGAGTGCTGAGGAACGTAAAATCGTATCTTATCACGAAGTGGGGCACGCCTTAATCAGTGCTCTACAGAAAAACTCTGAACCAGTTCAAAAAATAACAATTGTGCCTAGAACCATGGGAGCCCTTGGGTATGTTATGCATGTACCGGAGGAAGAGAAGTTTTTAAATACGGAAGCGGAACTAAGGTCTATGTTAGTAAGCCTTGTTGCTGGTCGTGCAGCAGAAGAAATTGTCTTTGAGACTGTCACCACAGGAGCAGCAAATGATATCGAAAAGGCGACCAGTATTGCCAGAGCTATGGTAACGCAGTATGGTATGAGTAAGAGGTTTGGGCTTGTCGCATTGGAATCTGTTGAAAGCAAATATCTTGAGGGCAAATCTGTATTGAATTGTAGTGATACAACAGCTGCTGAGATTGATGCAGAAGTGACAAAAATAATTAAAGATAGCTATAAGCAGGCGAAAAAGCTTTTGAAAGAAAACAGAGAAGTTATGGATCGACTTTCAGCTTATCTGATTGAGAAAGAGACCATTACGGGAAAAGAGTTCATGAAGATTTTTCGAGAAGTAACAAAAATCGAAGAAGAAATTCCAGCGGAACAAGATATAAAAGAAACTGTCAAAGTGGTAGATCAGAATCAGACGCCAGAAGAGGTTCAACTTCAGGAAAACGAACAAGACGTTACGGTTGAAGAACTTAATTTTATGGCAGATTCTATTATAGAAAATTCTGATATAAATAAGAATGACGAATGATTTTAAAATTGAAACACAAGAATATAAATGTTATAGTTAGGTGAAATAACGAATCAATTCACTTAACTAGGAAAAGGCTTAGGTTTCCCTGAGCCTTTTTTTGATAGCGGGGAGTTTCTATGGAACAAAAAAAAATGTTTGATATTGAAAGTGAATTAAAGAAACTACCGTCCTCTCCAGGTGTTTATATCATGCATGATGCTGCAGATACGATTATATACGTTGGGAAGGCAATTTTGTTAAAAAACCGAGTCAAATCATATTTTCGTAAAAGTACAAAAAAGACTGCAAAAATTGAGAAGATGGTCTCGCAAATCGAAAGTTTTGAATATATTGTTACGGATTCTGAACTTGAAGCACTGGTTTTAGAGAATAATCTTATTAAAGAATACTCTCCTAAATACAATACGATGTTAAAAGATGATAAAACCTACCCATATATTAAAGTGACAGTAGGCGAGCCTTATCCCCGCATTCTTTTTTCCAGAGAGATGAAAAAAGATAAAGCCAGATATTTTGGACCCTTCACGAGTGCGACCGCGGTAAAAGATACGATAGAGTTGATTAACAGATTATATTTACTTAGAACCTGTAACAGAGTGTTACCCAGAGATATCGGGAAAGAGCGCCCCTGTTTGAATTTCCATATCAAAAAATGTAGTGCCCCATGCCAAGGATATCTGAGCCAACAAGCTTATGGTGAAAGTATTGAAAAAGCACTTGCATTCTTAAATGGGGATCACAAATCGGTGATTCGTGAATTGCAAAGTAAAATGGAACAGGCATCAGAGGAATTAAGGTATGAAGATGCAATTGAGATTCGTGAATTATTGAATAGCATTCATATGATTTCACAAAAACAGAAGATTACAGATAGTGGTCTGGAAGATAAAGATATCATTGCAATTGCAAAAGAAGAAAATGATGCAGTGGTGCAGGTTTTCTTCATCAGAAACGGGAAATTATTAGGAAGAGAACATTTTTACATGACACATGTGTCAGGTGACAAGGAACCGGAAATTTTATCTGATTTTGTAAAGCAATACTATGCTGGTACTCCATTTATTCCAAAGGAACTTATGCTACAGATGGAAATTCCAGATCTTGAAATTATTGAACAATGGCTAATGGTGAGGCGTGGAAGTAAGGTCAAAATCAGAATTCCCAAAATAGGATCAAAGGAAAAGCTTGTTGAGCTGGCATCACAAAATGCAGCACTTATTCTTGGAAAAGACAGAGAAAGAATGAAACGGGAGGAAAGCAGAACAATTGGTGCAGTGAAAGAGCTTGAAACCTATACTGGACTTAATCGAATTACCAGAATAGAAGCGTTTGATATTTCAAACATCAGTGGGTTTGAAACGGTTGGATCCATGATTGTATATGAAAAAGGAAAACCTAAAAAAAGTGATTACAGAAAATTTAAAATAAAGACAGTTGTAGGACAGGATGATTATGCCAGCATGCGAGAAGTACTCTTTCGAAGATTTCAGCATGGCTTAGAAGAACAGAAACTATTAGACGAAAAAGAAATTACGCATGAGATGGGAAGTTTTACAAAATTCCCAGACTTAATTATGATGGATGGGGGGAAAGGGCAGGTGAATATTGCCAAGGAAGTGCTTCAGGAATTAAACCTGGTTATTCCAGTATGTGGAATGGTGAAAGATGATCATCACAGAACCAGAGCGCTTTTCTTCCAGAATGAAGAAATTGAGATTGAGAAAGGATCTGAGGGATTCAGACTGATAACCAGAATACAGGATGAAGCACATCGATTTGCAATTGAGTACCATAGAGCGCTCAGAGGAAAAACACAAGTGAAATCAAGATTAGATGATATTCCGGGGATTGGACCTGCACGAAGAAAAGAATTGATGAGGAACTTTGAATCGTTAGAAGAAATTCGAGCGGCAAGTATAGAGAGGCTAATGGATGTGAAAGGAATTACAAAAAATGTTGCCGAATCTATTTTTCTATTTTTTCATGCGGAATAATTGTTAGTGCATAAAACTTGCCATGAATAAGAAATGGATATTTCGCAATGGATATGATAAAATGGTACCTGATGAGAGTAACAGATCAGAGAAGG
>CANRNK010000068.1 GCA_947631985.1 uncultured Lachnospiraceae bacterium
GGTTCCTTTGTTGTAACCGTAACAAACTCCTCAATCCTTTTCAAAAACAGTTCTTCGCTGAGACCATTTAAATCTTTTACAACTCTGTTATAATCCATAATCATCAGTTGATCATCTGGAAATAAAACCGATAAAAAGAAATTATATTCTTCTTCCCCTGTTGTTGTTTTCGCTTCGTTCTTTCTAGATTGTCCTACTTTCACAGCTGAAGCACATCGATGGTGTCCATCCGCAATATAAATTTTCTCAAGCGATGAAAAAAGAGCGCCAATCTGCCTCACTATACTTTCTTCATCAATGATCCATCCTTTATGGTTCACCTCATCTTCTGCAAGAAAGTCAAACAATGGCTGTTTCGATTTTTGTTGTTCCAAAATTTCATTTAACTCTTTTTTTGAAGGATATGCTAAAAAAATGGGACCTGTCTGGGCATCTAACGCACTCACATGTCTAATCCTGTCTATTTCTTTTTCTTCCCTCGTATTTTCATGTTTCATAATCACATTATTTTCATAGTCTTGAATTGACGCACATGCTACCAGCCCCGTCTGTGTTCTTCCGTTCATGACAAGCTCGTAGAGATAGTAACATGGTCTCTGATCTGGAACAAAGTATTTTTTTGCGAGCATAGAATCAAAGAGTTCTCTTGCTTTTTCATAAACACAATCTGCATACGTCTCTACCGATTCCTCAAAACTGGTTTCTGCTCTGTCAATTGCTAAAAAAGAGAGCGGATTTTCTGTTACAATTTTCTTTGCTTCCATTCTATTGTATACATCATAAGGAAGTGCTGAAATTTGCGCTTCCATGCCAGCCGCAGGTCTGATTGCAGCAAAGGGTCTTATATAAGCCATCTTTTCCATCTATGATATTTTCATAAAATAAATATCATATTTCCTTTCGTATTTTCTTATTTAATTGTACCAAATCAAATACATTATCACAAGTATTTTGACACATCACACCTCGAATGCTAAAATAAAGAATCATAGTTTTTATGATATATTCATGATAGGAGGAAAAATAAAAATGACAAATGAGGACATCGTATTTTTAAATAGAATTAATGACTATGCGGAAAAAGTGCTTTCCGATATTGATCCACAAAAAACACAAATCTCCATTCAACTGGAAAAACTAAAACCAGTTATGGTCGAGCTTGCTGCGGAACAAAATAGTTCCATCGAGGAGGTTTTTATCCGATATATGGATCTTGCAAGTGTTGCTTCCCTTCAAAAAGAAAATGAATTCAAGAAGGAACATGGTGAAAGTCTTAAAAATCTTGCAAATTCAGATTTTATTTAATCCCATTAAACTCTTATCACCTTATTTTTAAATGGTTAAATACATAAAAAACATCATGTCAAATAGATGCAGAAAGCTATTTCTGCCAAATGCCATGATGTTTTTTTTGTTTTGTTGTATTTTCTATTTTATGATTCTAACGCGAAGGACTCCTTCTACGCTTTCAAGCGACATCGCAATCTCTTTGGAGATTGGATTTTCAATATCAATCAGAGTGTATGCATATTCCCCTTTAGATTTATTCAGCATCGTTGCAATATTAATGCCTGCATCACCAATGATCGCAGTAAATTTCGTAATCATATTGGCAGTGTTTTTGTGAAATACTGCCACTCTTCCAGCCTGCGTGCAAATCCCCATATTACAGTTTGGAAAATTAACACTATTGATAATATTACCATTTTCCAGGTAATTCATCATTTCTTTGACCGCCATTTTTGCACAATTATCTTCTGATTCTTCTGTCGATGCACCCAAATGTGGTATCACAATGCAGCCTTCTTTTCCAGCAGTTGTTGGGTTTGGGAAGTCAGTAATATATTTTGATACTTTTCCTGCCTGAATTCCATCAATAATTGCTTTTTCATCTGCAAGTAAATCTCTCGCAAAATTCATCAGGACAACACCCTGTTTCATCTTGGATATTGCTTCTGCATTCAACATTCCTCTTGTAGCTTCCATCAACGGCACATGAATGGTGATCATATCACAATTTTCATAAATCTGATCTACGTTGAGCACATGTTTTACATCTCTGCTTAAATTCCATGCCGCATCTACGGAAACATAGGGATCATATCCATAGACTTCCATTCCAAGATTTTTTGCAACATTAGCAACTTTGACTCCAATTGCTCCAAGTCCAATAATTCCGAGTTTCTTGTCCTGAATTTCTGTCCCTGCAAATTTAGTTTTTGCCTTTTCAGCTGCCTTTGCAATATTGGGGTCATCTTTGTTTTCCTTAACCCAGTTGATTCCACCCACAATATCTCTTGAAGCAAGAAGCATTCCTGCAATGACAAGTTCTTTTACTCCATTTGCATTGGCACCAGGCGTATTAAATACTACAATTCCTTTTTCAGAGCATTTATCCAGAGGAATATTATTCACGCCTGCTCCAGCACGGGCAATTGCAAGTAATTCATTCGAAAATTCCATTTCATGCATCACTGCACTTCTAACCAGAATCCCCTCAGCCTCTTCTACAACAGCTGTATTTGTATAGCTTTCTGTGAATTTTTCCAGACCAACCTGAGCGATTGGATTCAGACAATGATATCGGAACATATTATTTGTTCTCCTCTTCAAATTTTTTCATGAATTCCACAAGTTTTTGAACACCTTCAATCGGCATCGCATTGTAGATGCTTGCTCTCATTCCACCAACAGACCGATGCCCTTTCAGACTATCAAAACCAGCTTTTTTTGCTTCTTTGATAAATTTATCATCCAGATCACTGTTTCCAGTAACAAAAGGTACGTTCATGAGAGAACGGTCTTCTTTTACAACAGTTCCTCTAAACAATGCACTTTCATCCAGAAAATCATACAGGTATTTTGCTTTCTTTTCATTATGAAGTTTCATGGCATCAAGTCCACCCATTTTTTTAATCCATTTAAATACTTTGCCACAAATATAAATTCCATAAGCAGGTGGTGTATTGTAAAGTGATTGCGCGTCTGCATGTGTTTTAAATTTCATCATAGTAGGAGTCCCCGGAAGCACATCATCTGTAATTAAATCTTCTCTGATAATGACAATTACAACTCCGGCTGGTCCGATGTTCTTTTGAACGCCCCCATAAATTACACCATATTTTGATACATCAACCGGTTCCGATAAAAAGCAGGAAGATACGTCTGCCACTAAAACTTTTCCTTTTGTATTTGGAAGTGTTTTAAATTTTGTTCCATAGATTGTATTATTCTCGCAAATGTAGACATAATCGGCATCTGGAGAAATTGGAAGGTCTGAACAATCTGGGATATAAGAAAATGTTTTATCTTCTGAGGATGCAATTTTTACAGCTTTTCCATACATACATGCTTCCTGGTAGGCTTTCTTGGCCCATTCTCCAGTTACGATGTAATCAGCCACCCCATTCTTCATAAGATTCATTGGAATCGCTGCGAATTCAAGACTTGCACCACCCTGCAAAAACAACACTTTATAATTTGATGGAATGTTCATCAGTTCTCTCAAATCAGCTTCGGCTTCCTTAATGATGGTATCATAAGTCTTGGATCTGTGACTCATTTCCATAACAGACATCCCTGAGCCTTGGTAATCAAGCATCTCTCCTGCCGCTTCCCTTAAAACTTCTTCTGGCAATACTGCAGGTCCTGCCGAAAAATTATAGATTCTTCCCATTTCCATCCTCCTAATTAAAATAAACTATTCGTTATTCTACAGTTTGTGCGTTAAATAGTCAATAGCAAGTTAACGTGTTAAAGAACTAATTTATAAAAGCTTCCATTCAATAAAACATGATAACAGGCGTTCCAATTTCTACCTCTTCATATAAAATCTTCATCGAATCATAAGGCGTATTAATACAGCCATGAGATCCATCTGTCTGATAGATTTCTCCCCCAAATTCTTTTCTCCATTTTGCATCATGAATTCCAATATTGCCATTTACAGGCATCCAAAAATTCACATGAGCGGCATAACCGGGACCTCTCAGTACCCGGTTTTTCTGCTTGGCATAGACATAGCACACTCTCTCAGGGGTTGCTCTTTTCAATCGCATATTGCCGGTCACAACTGAAGTTGAAAGAATCAGTTCATTTTCTTCATAATAATATAGCATTTGCTGCGTCATATCAATTTCAATGTAAGTATCCCCAATATCGTCCTGCCCCTGCTTTTTTGCGCTCTTCAAATAAACCGGTGTTCTGTCTGCCTGATTGTTTTGCAAAAATGCATTCAGTAAATACTGCGTTTCCGTCTTTTGGTCTAGCTGATTTCCATACGTGCCACCTTCAATTGTCACCATATCACCTCTGGTTGCCTGCACTGTACGTTTCCCACCAAGTGTGTCATATTTTGAGGCAAGAGAAGCAATATATTCTGCCACCATCTCTTCCTTTAGAATCAGATTCCCATTTGAATCTAATAAAAAATCACCTTGTTCTGTCTTCGCTATCCAGTCTGCAATAATAATGGAATCAAGCACTTCCACTCTATCCCCAAAGAGATAATTACAGGTAAAATCCTGAAATTCATCTACCTTTTCCCATAGTTCGTATGTTTCCTGCATCTGATCTGTAATTGCAATCTCTTCATAACAGATTCCATCATCCAGATCAATCAAACGTTCCCCAGCAAGAATGGACGAGATGATTTTCGCTTTTGCATACTCTGCATTTAAAATCTGTCCTGTATTGTCAAAAAGTTCATATCCATTCCCGGTTTCTATAATTTCAACTTTTGGACTCGAGAGAATTGTATTCTCTTTCATAAACTCAAGTTTCAAAATCGCCTCGGATAATTGTTCCACATCGCATCGAATTGAAGGAAGCAGGATTTTTTTATGAGTTTCAAAAAGATTCAGTCCCCATAAAAAGGGGTTCTGAGATGCCTTTTCAGCTAGTAAAGAATCCTCATAGTCTTCCAGATAGGAAAAATCAGCAGGATTCAACTCTACTTTTTTGTGATCACGCAGGAGAATCTGAAATCGCCAGTCTGTTTTGTTTTCTATCAGCTCGTAATTCACTTGTTGTACTGATTTTCCGGTACAATAAATTCCATTAATCCAGGTTCCATACGAAAAACTATCCTGATAATAAAATGCAAGAAACAAGTAAAAAGCAACGCATCCAAGCAAAAAACAGAAGAATGACAACAATCCTTTTTTTAAAGTCTTATTTTTCATGGTTCTCCTTATGTTCCCCTGATTTTATTCTTATTTTTTACCTGAAAGATCATCTTCGTCAAACGCTTCATTGATTGGTGCCCCAGGTGAAACCATTGGGAACACTTTATCATCTTCTTCAATAATACATTCAATTAAAACAGGTTTCTTTAATGATAACGCTTTTATCATGGTAGGTTCTACTTCTTCCATTTTAGTAATTCTAAAAGCAGTACAGCCAAGTCCTTCTGCTACTTTAACAAAATCTACCGTATCATCGAGTACTGTATTGGAATATCTTTGTTCATAATAAAGCGTCTGCCACTGCCTTACCATTCCAAGTACATGGTTATTAATAACTACTTGTATAATTGGAATCTGATAGCGGCTTGCGGTCGCTAGTTCATTCATATTCATTCTAAAGCAACCATCGCCAGCAATATTAATGCAAATCTTGTCTGGATTACCAACCTTGGCTCCAATACAGGCTCCGAGACCATAGCCCATCGTTCCAAGTCCACCGGAGGTCAAAAAAGTTCTTGGCATCGTAAATTTATAGAACTGTGAGGTCCACATCTGGTGCTGTCCTACATCCGTCGAGATAATCGCCTGTCCTTTTGTGACTTTATCAATTGTTTCAATAATATAGGGACAGGTAAGTTTATCTTTTGCATATTTCAATGGGAAGCGTTGTTTGAGATCCTGAATATGCGCAATCCACTCTTTATTATCTTTTTGCTCCAGTCTTGCATTTAGAACCGTCAGGATATCTTTCAAATCTCCTGTGATAGAAGCAAATGATCTGACATTTTTATTAATTTCTGCAGCATCAATATCAATATGCAGCAGCCTTGCATGACTAGCAAATTTTTTTACATTTCCGACAACTCTGTCAGAAAATCTTGCCCCGAGTGCAATCAGCAAATCACACTGACTTACACCAAGATTGGAGGTCTTGGTTCCATGCATCCCAATCATTCCTGTATAAAGTTCATCATTTCCATCAAACGCTCCCTTAGCCATTAAGGTATCGCAGACAGGCGCATTAATTCTTTTTGCAAATGTCATTACTTCCTCTGAAGCCTCTGATAAAATTGCACCCCCGCCAAGATAGATATACGGTTTTTGTGCCTTCTGAATCAGTTCGAGGGCTGTTTCAATATCCGCTTCCGTAAACCGATTATAATGTGGTTCTTCAAAAGGCTTTGCAGAAGTATGCTCATACATCGCAGCGGTTACATCCTTTGTAATATCGACAAGAACAGGCCCTGGTCTTCCTGATTTTGCAATTCGAAATGCTTTTCTGATTGTGTCTGCAAGAATCGAGACATCCTTTACAATATAATTATGCTTTGTAATTGGCATCGTAATCCCAGCGATATCAATTTCCTGAAAACTATCCTTTCCAAGCAGTGGAAGAATTACGTTTGCTGTAATCGCAACCATCGGAATGGAGTCCATGTACGCTGTCGCAATCCCCGTAACAAGATTCGTCGCTCCCGGTCCACTGGTAGCCATACAAACCCCGACTTTACCGGTTGATCTTGCATATCCATCCGCAGCATGGGATGCTCCTTGTTCGTGAGATGTCAGAATGTGATTGATTTTATCCTGATGTTTATAAAGTGCATCATAAATATTTAGAATTGCACCACCTGGATACCCAAACACGGTAGTAACATTTTGCTCTAGCAGACATTCAACGATTATTTCTGAACCGGATAATAACATATGATTGACCATACCTTTCTACTTATACATCCTGACCTGGTACTGTCAGAATTGCACCGTTTGCTCCACTCGTTACCATGGAATGATATCTGGCAAGATATCCTGTTGTGATTTTCGGTTTTCTTGGTGTCCAATTTGCTTTTCTCTCTTTGAGAATTTCATCACTTACTTGTACCGAAATTGTATTTGATGGGATATCGATAGAAATGAAATCTCCTTCCATAACAAGCGCAATCGGTCCTCCCACAGCAGCTTCTGGTGAAACATGTCCGATAGAAGCCCCTCTGGAGGCTCCGGAGAATCTTCCATCCGTAATCAGTGCAACCGATAAATCAAGCCCCATTCCTGCGATTGCTGAGGTTGGATTGAGCATCTCACG
This sequence comes from uncultured Lachnospiraceae bacterium, assembly GCA_947631985.1. Taxonomy (GTDB): domain Bacteria; phylum Bacillota; class Clostridia; order Lachnospirales; family Lachnospiraceae; genus SZUA-378. The sequence continues at coordinate 7,273 of CANRNK010000068.1, forward strand.
CATGCCTGGTCCTCCTTTAGGACCTTCATAACGAATTACAACAACATCACCTGCTCTGATTTTTCCTGTTTTGATTGCTTCGATTGCATCTTCCTCGCAATCAAATACTCTGGCCGGTCCAGTGTGTTTCATCATTTTCGCATCAACAGCAGATCTTTTTACTACGCTTCCATCTGGTGCCAGGTTTCCTTTCAAAACTGCAATTCCACCTGATTCACTATAAGGATTCGTGATTGGTCTGATTACATCTACATCTTTATTGATACAACCCGCAATATTTTCTTTTACAGTTCTTCCTGTTGCAGTGATTAGATCTGTCTCTAGAAGACCTTTTTTATCCAGTTCATTCATGACCGCATACACCCCACCAGCCTCATTGAGATCTTCCATATAGGTGTGACCAGCTGGTGCAAGATGACATAAATTTGGTGTCTTTGCACTAATTTCATTGGCGATTTCAAGATTTAAGCTTACCCCAGCTTCATAGGCAATTGCTGGCAGATGCAACATCGTGTTCGTAGAACAGCCAAGTGCCATATCCACCGTAAGTGCATTCATAAAAGCTTTTTTATTCATAATATCTCTTGGTTTAATATCTTTTTCTAATAATTCCATTATTTTCATTCCTGCGTGTTTTGCAAGTCTGATTCTTTCAGAATATACTGCCGGAATGGTTCCATTTCCCTTTAACCCCATACCAATTGCTTCCGTCAGACAGTTCATACTATTTGCAGTATACATCCCCGAGCAGGAGCCACAGGTAGGGCATACTTTTTCTTCAAATTCTTCTAATTCTTCCAAATCCATTGTTCCAGCCGCTACACTTCCAACCGCTTCAAACATACTGGATAAACTTCTCTTTTCACCGCGTACTCTTCCTGCAAGCATAGGTCCACCGGATACAAAAATGGTTGGAATATTTAATCTGGCCGCGGCCATTAATAGTCCTGGAACATTTTTGTCACAATTTGGTACACAGACAAGTGCATCAAACCCCTGTGCCATTACAACACATTCTGTACTATCTGCAATTAAATCTCTCGTTACAAGAGAATACTTCATCCCTACATGACCCATTGCAATTCCGTCACAGACAGCAATTGCTGGAAAAACAACAGGGGTGCCACCTGCCATAGCGACTCCCATTTTAACTGCGTCCACTATTTTATCGAGATTCATATGTCCTGGCACAATTTCATTATAAGAACTGACAATTCCAATTAATGGGCGTTCTCTTTCTTCCTTGGTATAGCCAAGTGCATTAAACAAAGACCTATGTGGTGCCTGCTGGGTTCCCTTCAAGACTGAATCACTTCTCATATCGTTACCTCCATTGCAATTGTTTCTATTGTTTGTGCAAGAATTGTTCCCATTTCGGAACAGCTTACCAGGGTTTTTCCTTCTGACATAATATCTTTTGTTCGAAATCCTGCCTTTAAAACAGCTTTAACCGCATTTTCAATGGTCTGCGCTTCCAGATCAAGATCAAATGAAAACCGAAGCATCATTGCAGCTGACAAAATAGTGGCGATTGGATTGGCAATGTCCATTCCTGCAATATCCGGTGCTGAACCATGACTTGGTTCGTATAACCCAAATTTAGAGTCATTCAGACTTGCTGAAGCCAGCATTCCAATGGAACCTGTTACCATACTTGCCTCATCCGACAAAATGTCACCAAACATATTTTCTGTTAAGATCACATCAAACTGTCCCGGATTTCTTACAAGCTGCATTGCACAATTATCTACTAACATGTGTTCACATCTGATTTCAGGATAGGTAGCAGCCACTTCATCAACAACACTTCTCCATAATCTTGAGGAGTCAAGCACATTGGCTTTATCAACACTCGTCACTTTTTTATTTCTTTTTCCAGCAATATCAAATGCACGAATTGCGATTCTGCGAATTTCTTCTTCATTATAAGTCAGGGTATCCACAGCTGTTCGGATTCCATTTTCTACGCTTGTTTTTCTTTCCCCAAAGTACAGACCACCCGTAAGTTCTCTCATAATCATAATATCAAACCCATCCTGAATGATTTCCTGTTTTAGGGGACAGCTTTCCGCTAATTCTTCATATAACACTGCAGGTCTTAAGTTGGCAAATAGGTTGAGCGCCTTACGGATGCCAAGTAATCCAGCTTCTGGTCTTAGGCTTGGTGGGAGCTGATACCATGGTGACGTGGATGCATCTCCACCGATGGACCCCATTAAAACTGCATCAGAAGATTTTGCTTCCCGAATTGTTTCTTCAGTCAGTGGAATTCCAAAAGCATCTATGGAAGCGCCTCCTAATACAAGTTCTTTGTAGACAGCAACGTGTCCATATTGCTTCATCACTGCATCCAACACTTTTTTTGCTTCTTTTATAATTTCTGGTCCAATTCCATCTCCTGGAATATATCCGATTTTCAGTTCCATCTTTATAACCATACCTTTCTTCATTCCTAATTCCTAATAGGAATAGAGTACCATATTAAAACCAGATTCAAAAATAGTTTTTTTTTATATTTTTAATAACCACGGGTTATGGTACCCTTTTATTTCTAATTCTAATATTCTAAAAATGAATAAAAAAAACCGCATCTTTTAACTACTAAAAGATACGGTCAATCCGTTTCAATTATTCAGCTTTTGCTTTTTCTACCTGTGCAACTGCTGTTTTCTGCATCGGAATACGGCAATTCTTATTGTTTCCGAATTCAACGATGATGGTATCTTCGGTAATGTCAATTATGATACCGTAAAAACCGCTTGTCGTCAAGACACTATCCCCGATTTCCATGGATGACATCATAGAGGTCATTCTCTTTTTTTCTTTGTTCTGTGGACGAATCATCATAAAATAAATAAATGCAACAATTAAAACAATATAAACAACCATAACGGTTCCTGTTCCCGCTGCACTTCCATCTGTTAATAACATGTTCATACTTCTTCCTCCTAACTAAATTTGGCTTCTCAACTATCATACACAATTGTTTCAAAATCGGCAAGTACTTTTAGTGTTACCTTTAAAGGTTTGGATCCATACCTGCTAATTTTTCTTTTTTATAACTTGTGAAATTCCCTATATCAAGCGCATCTCTGATTTCTTCCATCATATGATTATAAAAGTAGAGATTGTGAAGAACGCAAAGTCGCATTCCAAGCATTTCTTTTGCTTTTAAAAGATGTCTGATATATGCCCTGGAATAGCGTTCACAGGCAGGACAGGTACATCCTTCCTCGATTGGTCTGCTGTCAAGTTCAAACTGTGCATTAAAGAGATTCAGTTTCCCCTGATTTGTATAAACATGACCATGCCTTCCATTTCTACTTGGATAAACACAATCAAAGAAGTCAATTCCACGCTCTACCGCTTCTAAAATATTAGCAGGTGTTCCTACCCCCATCAGGTAAGTTGGTTTGTTTTCAGGCAGATAAGGAACTGTCTCTTCCAACATAGAATACATTTCTGCATGAGATTCTCCTACTGCAAGTCCACCGACCGCATATCCATCCAGATCCATCTGTGAAATCCGCTTTGCATGTTCAATTCTGATATCAGAAAAAATGGCACCTTGGTTAATCCCAAATAATAATTGTTTATGGTTAATGGTATCCTCTTGCTGGTTAAGTCGTTTCATTTCGATTTGGCACCGTTCCAACCATCTGGTTGTTCTGTTTACCGAATCAATTACATATTCTTTTTCCGCTTTACTGGAAGGACATTCATCAAACGCCATTGCTATGGTGGAGGCCAGATTAGACTGAATCTGCATGCTTTCTTCTGGTCCCATGAATATTTTTCTTCCATCAATATGAGAGGAAAAGTAAACACCCTCTTCTTTTATTTTACGTAATCCAGAGAGGGAAAAAACCTGAAAACCACCTGAATCTGTTAAAATTGGTCTGTCCCAATTCATAAATTTGTGTAATCCACCTAATTGTTTGACAATCTGATCACCTGGTCTGACATGTAGATGATAGGTATTTGACAACTGCACCTGCGTATTGATTCTGGCCAGATCTTCTGTTCCAACAGCACCTTTTATGGCGGCTATGGTTCCAACATTCATAAATACAGGTGTCTGTATCGTTCCGTGTACGGTTTCCAGGCTTGCTCTTTTTGCAAGTCCTTCTTTTTTAATAATCTTATACATTTCATTTCTCCTAATAAAATCTGTAGCAGATTCTCTCTACTACAGATTTTCAATAAATTCTTCTAATGTAATTCCCTGTTCCATAATCACTGTAGCCGCTTCGCGTCCAACATATCTAAAGTGCCACGGTTCGTATTCAATTCCTGTTATATATTCTTTCCCTTTTGGATACCTTAAGATAAATCCAAACTCACAGCTTTTATTTGCCAGCCATTTCCCCGCTTCTGTCTCTCCAAATCCTTCGTTTAAAATCGAATAGTTGCCGCATATAATATCAAGTGCCAGTCCAATCTGATGTTCGCTTGCGCCCGGTACTGTGACCGCCTGTGAGGTAATTTTATAAGCTTCCATATAAGACATTCCCTGCTTCATGTAGGCATTGATTTTTCGTTCAAACAATACCGACTGTCTTTTGTAGTCGCGATAAGGGGAGCAGATTACAAGGTCAACACCATCATCTTTTGCTGCCTGAAGCATCTTTAGCACATCTTCAATGATGCGCTGGTCGCACTTCATATTCCCTGTTATGGTACCTAGATTAATTTCGTATTCGTCAGGAACCGGGTGTTGTTTGTTAATCAGAATCAAACGCCAGTCACTTTTATCAAACTGTTTCGTTTCTACCTGTGAATTCATCCCTGGCTGCTCATTTGTTTCAGAAATATTCTTATTCTGATTAAGAATTTCATCTACTGAATAAAAGTCTGCATTTCCATTGCTGATATCGGTATCTTCATATCCATCAATTACTTCTGAATCATCAAT
>CANRNK010000069.1 GCA_947631985.1 uncultured Lachnospiraceae bacterium
CATTTTTCAGGATTTTATATTATAGTTTTCCTATATCTCATGATTTAAAAATAGAAACAAGTAGAACTTAGGAAGGAGGAATTATGAAGGAGAAAAAAAAATCATTACTTCCCTTAAGAAGTTTTCCCTTTGAATGCAGCGAGAGCTACGGCGTTTCTGAAGAGTTCAGAGAACTTCACTGGCATAATGAACTGGAAATTTGCCGAATAAAAAATGGACATGGAATCTATCTCATAAACGGAATAGAATATCCCTTTCAAAAAGATGATATTTTTATCATCCATCATGATGATATTCACTTATGCCACGATGATTCCTCTCTCGTGATGCAGATTATCATGTTTGGTTCCAGCCTGGTTCTTGGCGATTATTCTTCGCCACTTGATGTGGAGTATTTACATGTTTTTCAAGCTGCAAGTACGAACGGAAGAAATCTGCTCCCTCTTTGCCCCCCTGATACGGATCAATTGCTTTGTTTGCTGGATCAGATAGAATCTGAATCCTTCACAAAATCTTTTGCCTACGAACTTGTTCTGAAATCACTACTACTACAATTTCTGGCATTGGCCAATCGTCTTTACTCCTCAAGTGAAGCGGAAAGTCCAACTGGATTTGTCAACACGCTGAACCGGCAACCCACTTCCCAGGGTATTAATAAAAAAACTGCCTTGAAAATCAAGGCAGCTGTTTCTTATATTGATGAATCTTTCCAGGATAAAATAACGCTCGCTCACTTATCTGAAATTGCAGAAATGAGCATTCCGCACTTTAGTGCCACGTTTAAGCTGCTCTCCGGAATCTCTCCCATAGAATACACTGTACGGAAGCGAATTGTTATTGCTAAGGAAGCCTTACGAGAAACAGACACTTCGATTCTCCTGATTGCAACCAATTGTGGATTTGGTTCTCTTTCCAATTTTAATCACTTATTTAAGCTTTATACCGGAATGTCTCCGAGAGAATATAGAAAGCAATTTTAACCGTTTCAATTCTTATTTTGTTATTTTTTTATTTTGTATTTTCCTGTTTTCCTTCTTCTTTTTTAAAGATCAGTTTCATGATTGGGAAAAATACCCAGAATGAAACTGCACTATTGATTAGCATTGTAATCACATCAGCCACTGCGGTTCCACTAATGGTTCCAAAAGTATTCATCATGAACTCGTAAATCGGAACTTTATAGAGCCCTTGTAATGCAGATGCTCCGATTGAAATCAGAATCCATGCAATAAAATACCACACTGCTGCTTTTGCAATTCCAGAATTTGACTTAAAGGTTACATTTCTCTGTAAAAAGAAGTTAATAATCTGTGCAATCAAAAGGGTGATTTCTACAGCAAGGAAATAGGCGAGTCCACCGCCACCACCTGCACCAATCGCACCAGCTGCATAATCAAATACATAATAGATGCTTCCGTCCAGATTCTGACCAACAGGAAATTGCTGAAACTGCGTCGTAACCAAAGCTGTGAAACCAAAAATGTATTTCAACAAAGGCATTAAGATCATCTGGAGAATTGTAACTGCGTTACTAATGATAAAAAACATGACAAATTCGACAAGACCTGGATGTTTCTCCTTGAATTGCAGCCACATGTCTTTGAAAGAATGAGTTGATTTTATTTGATTCATGTTACTCCTTACGTTCAGAGATTGATTCTATTCCTGCTCTGGAAAGCTTCTCTGCCATTTCTTTATTCGATTTTTTCATTCTGGTCAGTGCTTTTAACAAATGAGAACATCCTTTTAGAAAATGTCCATTTATCATTTCAAGTAATCCATCTACCATCTCCATATTCATGGCTCCGCCCGTCATTTTGGCGATTCCTCTAAATGGCATATTATAGACAAATAAAATATTCAGGTTTGGTTTCCCTTTTGCAATCGATCTATCTTTAATCCCCGTCATAATCCTGTATGCAAGTCTTGCAATCGGACTTTTTGCATAAAACATTTGTGATAGTGCATCGTTTCTCTCAAGCACTTTTGTCTGATCCCACTTTGACTCAGGAAGTTTTCTTCCAAGCAGCTTTTCAAACTCCTGATCGGATACATTTGTTATATGGCCAGAATAATACGCTGGTAAGTGCTCTTGCGCTTCGAGAATAGCTGGTTTGATTCCAGCTACAAACAGTTTGGTTTGTAAACGAAGATCGCGGCTGGAAGCCCCAATACAGATGGTATACTCTCCCGCTTCCACTTCAAATTTTCCAGCGGACACATCAAAGAAGCGAAACGTTTTATCATCAAATCCTATTTTCACTTCTTTGGTTTCACCTGGTTGAAGCAACACCTTACAAAAACCTTTTAGTTCTCTTTTTGCACGGAAAACATGACTTTTTTCAAGGCCTACATAAAGCTGTGCAATCTCAGCGCCTTCTCTTTGTCCTGTGTTTTGAATCTGGAAAGAGACACCGTCGTGATGCAGCTGAAGATTGGAGTATTCAAAACTTGTATAACTGAGTCCATATCCAAACGGATACCTTACAGGAGCATCAACTGTATCATAATAACGGTAGCCAACAAAAATGCCTTCTCTATATTCTGCTGTACATTCTTTTCCTGGGTAATAATTTTTGTTTGGAACGTCCTCATAGGCGATTGGATAGGTTTCACTTAATTTACCGCTTGGGCAAACTTCACCAGTTACTATTTTTAAAATCGCCATAGCTCCGGCCTGTCCCGCAAGATAGCCATGCAGTATTCCTTTGCAATACTTTTCCCACTGCATTTCAATCACAGATCCACCACTGATGACTGCAACCACATTTGGATTCACTTTTTGAATTGCAGATAAAAGTGCAATCTGATTCTCAGGAATTACAAGATCATTTCGGTCAAGTCCTTCTGATTCACTTATTTCAGTCAGTCCGACATAAACAATCACCGCATCTGCTTCTTTCGCCAAGGTTACCGCTTCCTGAAGCAGAGAATCATTCCTGCTTCCCATTCTTTCGTATCCTTGTGCAAACCCTTGTAGCTGCAGAGAAGTCTGACCGATACACCCAAGTGCATTGTCAAGCCTGGTACAGTTTACAACACTGGATCCTGCTCCCTGGTATCTTGGGGTTTTTGCAAAATCACCAATCAAAGCAACTTTGGTTCCGGGAAGAAGTGGAAGAATTGCCTCTTCATTCTTTAACAAAACGGCTGAGTTCTCTGCTGCTTCCTGTGCTGCATGGTGATGCGTGTGACTATCAAATTCCTTTTGAGAATTCTTTTCCTGATTTTGTGCTAATTCTAACACTACATTTAGGAATTCATCTACTCTTTTGTCGAGTAAATCTTCGCTCAATTTACCGGATTTCACTGCCATGACCAATTCTTGGTCACTGTCTCCTCCAGTTGTTGGCATTTCTAAATGTGCACCTGCGGCAACACCTTGAACATGATTATTACTTCCGCCCCAGTCAGATACAACAATTCCCTCAAATCCCCACTCATCGCGAAGGATTTTTTGAAGAAGTTCTTCATTTTCATTTGCATAAGTGCCATTGATTTTATTGTAGGAGGACATGATTCCTTTGCTTTTTCCTTCTTTGACAGCAATCTCGAATGCGGTCAGGTAAAGTTCCCGAAAAGTACGCTCATCCAACACAGAATCACTTGCCATACGAAGTAATTCCTGGCTGTTTGCAGCGAAGTGCTTCGGTGTTGTGGCACCACCTTTTGATTGAAATCCTCTGATAAAACCAGCAGCCATCTTGCCTGAAAGATAAGGATCCTCACTATAATATTCAAAATTACGTCCGCACAACGGAGAACGTTTTATATTTAGCCCCGGGCCAAGCAAAATATTAACCCCCAAAGCATTGGCTTCTTCTCCTAATAACTCACCAACATGCGTAAGCAACTGTTCATCCCAGCTATTCGCAAGTGTTGCTGCCGTTGGAAAACAGGTTGCTGGAATACTGGCATTTAAGCCAAGCTGATCCCCTGATCCTGCTTGTTTTCTAAGTCCATGAGGTCCATCTGACATAAAAACTGACGGAATCTCAAGTCTTTTCACTTCCTTACTCTTCCAAAAATCAAATCCGGATAAAAGAGATGCTTTTTCTTCCAGCGTCATTTTTTTGATCAATTCCTGATTTTTCAAAAAGGTTCCTCCTTATATCATGAAAGGGAATCAGACTCTTAAGGTAAAGTCTGATTCCTTTCATTTCACTTTTAAGCTTCTGTAATTACTTCTGCTGCTTCTTTTTTGTATTTTTTCATAATTCTGATTACTAATACTGCGAATCCAGCCAGAAGAATCACATCAACTATAACTGCAAGTATCTGCCAGTTCTGTGGTCCTGTCTGCATGTTGGCTGCATCATATGCTCTGCTGTTTACAACAGTATACATGATGTTTTTCGTAGATTGTCTCATTGCCTGAAGACTTGTAGCACTTGTCTGATCTGTCAAATGATTGGTCTCTGTATCATATGCAACAAGCATTGCATCGTTTCCATTACGAATCATTCTGTCTGAATCCTGATACCCATAGACACCAAAGTAATCTGTCAGAACAAATCCCTGGAATCCCCATTCTTCTCTTAGCACGGTATTCAGTAATGTATTTGATGCACCTGCTGGCTCGGTTCCAATGTAGTTGAAGGCTGACATGACTGCTTTTGCGCCACCTTCTTTTACTGAAATTTCGAATGGCTCTAAGTAGATTTCACGAATTGCCTGCTCATTAGACCATGTTAGGAGCATATTGGTACGGTTGATTTCCTGATCGTTTAAAGCAAAATGTTTGAGATATGCATAGACTCCATATTTCTCAGCTCCAACAACTGCTTTTGCTGCCATTTTACCTGATAACAAACCATCTTCTGAGAAATACTCAAAATTACGTCCTGCAAATGCAGATCTGTGAATGTTCATTGCTGGTGCATACCAACCCGAAACACCCATTTCGTCTGCCATTTTACCAATGCTTTCACCGAATTTTTCAGCGATTGTCTGGTTCCATGTGCTTGCAATCATGACTGCTGATGGGAACCCAATTGATCCAGTTCCTGTAAAGTTGTTGTTGATTGATGCAGGTCCATCACAATCAATGGTTGCTAGTTTTCCAACGCTTGATGCTGCTGCTGTCTGATATCCTGCAAGAGCAATCATAGTGTCCATTTCGCTGACAGTGAGCTGGTCAAGTAATGTTTCCCATCTTTCGTCATCGTATTCTGCTCCACGAAGTTCTTCCAACTTCATGCCGTTTTGTGCTCCCATTACCGGCATTTCATCTTCTTCACTGTTATAAGCAGTAGGATCATAATTACTATTATTCAAAAATAAAGGTTTATATGTATCACTCAGTGTATAGCTGGTTGGTGCTTTTGTGCTTTCATCATAATTCGCAAACTGATCTGCACGTGAAAGATAAGTCACTTCTCCAGTTGCAAAATCAAACTGATTCGTTGCTGTCAGTTCATCAGAAGAACGTCCTGCTTCCCCATCGTATACAACAGTTGCTGGAACAGCGTATACCTGCTCACTAATGATGTTATGAGAGTCTGTTCTAATTGAGATGCCATAATCTCCTGCTTCTAACACATATGCTTTTGCTGTGATGGAATCATAAGAAGCCATGTCTTCTAATGCAAAAGAAATTGTCACTGTTTGAGAAGCTCCTGGTTCCAAGATTTCCGTCTTACCAAATGCTGCAAGGTTTGCAGATGCTTTTTCAATTCCGCCATTGGTATAAGGTGGATTGTAATATACTTCAACAACATCTTTTCCTGCTACATCTCCTGTGTTGGTTACCGTCACATCAACAGAAAGGATTCCATCTGCTTCTGTTATCGTTCCCATTTCCTGCGTAAAGCTTGTATAAGACATTCCATATCCAAAAGGATACACTACGGTTTCCTCATAATTGATAAGACCTTCTGTAGCTGCTGTCTCGTAAAAACGATATCCAGCATAGATGCCTTCCACGTAATTAACAAATCCTGGTGAACTTGCTGCACCCGTAAACATATCTACCGCGCCAAACTCAGTCATATTGTCATAAGTAAAAGATCCGATATTGTTATAAACAGGTGTTGCTGTGAGATCAGCAACAAAAGTATCACTTGTTTTTCCAGATGGATTAATCTCACCTGCTACAATATTACCAAGTGCTGTGAATCCAGACTGTCCAGCTCCGGGACACCAGATTGCACTTTTAATTTGGCTATATTCATTTAAAAACCCAAGTTCCATTGCATTCGCTCCGTTGTATACAAGAACTACTTTTTCGAAATTCTCACAAACAAGGTCTAACATATTTTTTTCACTTTGTGTTAACTGAAGATAGTGTTCCCCTGCTTCAAAATCTTTATATGCAGTAGAATTATCAGTGTAAGTCACTTTACTTACATCAGTCGGAAGATCTGCACCTTCTCCACCTACTCTTGAGATAACTACCATTGCTGTGTCTGAAAAATCTTTTGCCTGCGTCATCATCTCTTCTGTGTAAGCATCAGCTGTTGGTTCTGGAAGTGTCCAGTCCTGTGACCACATTCCAACTTCTGGGCGATCAGCTCTGTATGTTGTGTAGAAATCTGAAAGCGCTGTGTTTAAAATATAACCAGCTCCTTCGAGTCCCTGTAAAAGTGACACTGTTTCATATGCGTCAGATAAGGATCCTGATCCCGTTCCGCCGTAACATGGATTGGTTGATGCCCATCCAAATACATTTAGATTGGAATCTGATGCGATTGGTAAAAGGCTTTCGTTCTTCAACAGAACAATTCCTTCGTTTGCAATCTCTGTACAAAGCGCAGTTGCTTCTGTTGAGGTTTCTTCTGTAATGGTTCCATTTCCTGTAGCCAGAGAAATAAGGCTTGACATTGGTCCAAAACAGATCATATTGATTGTAATAACCAGCGCCAGAATAATTGCTACAAAAGCATTCGCACGAACCATTTTCTTCTTTGGTTTTGCGAGTTTCCTGCATGCAACCATAACAATAATTGCAAGTACCAGCACAACTCCAAAAAAGATCAGATACGGTGCTGTGGATGACAGTACGCCAATGACGTCACTCATGTTGATTTTTAACATTTTGTTCCTCCCTTTTCTAACACAGCAGATAAGTTTTTTTGAGTAAGCCTGCTGCCTTGTAGTAACAGTTTACTCTGAATAGTAAACTATGCTGTTTTTCTTCATGAATTGTATTATTTATTACATAATCTGCAATCCTTACATGGATTATAACTAAAAAAAGGCTTATTGATTTGTATAGTATTACCAATCGTACGCCTTCTTTTGTTTTTCTATTTATCATCTTGTATGGGAATTAAAATGTTTAGAATGAACCAGTTGTCTTTGACACTGATATCAACTTCACCTTCATATTTATGAACCGTGTAGCGGATGCTCTTGATTCCAAATCCATGAAACTCTGCCTGCTTTTTGGTTGTAACAGGTATGTTCTGGTCATATTGCAATGTGCCTTCGTAATAGTTCTCAACTCTGATCATGAGAAATTTTTTTTGTGCATATACTGAGACATGAATCAGTCGCTTTTCTGAATCTGCAATCTTTCTTTCACATTCAATCGCATTATCCAATGCATTTCCGAAAATAGAACAGATATCCATAACGTCCATAAAATCGAGAAGATTCCCATCTGCCACACAGGTAAATGAAATCTGATCCTGGATACAGGTTAGATTTTTACTTGTCAAAAGGGTGTCTAGTACTTTATTTCCAGTCTTGTTCTGGGCTTCAAAATTAATGATCTCTTCTTCCATTTTGTCCAGATATTCATTTCTTTTTTCAGGACTCTGTTCTGCACGGAGTGCAATAATATGATGTTTTAAATCATGGTATCGATAATTGATCAAATCCAGTGTCTCTTGTGATTGCTGGTACTGTACATACTGATTGTATAGAATCGTCCGAACACTATCGAGCTCATACCTTGTTCTCAAATCAAATAGTTTAATGTGGTACGCATACAAAATCGCGACTCCTCCAAGGTCAATCAAGGTTCTGACGTTAAAAAGTTCCATCATATATTGACCGCTAAATGGTGTTTTCGAATAAACAAATCCAAGATTACTCATCATGAAAATGGCAAGACCGATTAAAACTGCTGCAAGCAATTCCTGTCTTGAAATATTAAGCCTGTCATTTCGAACCATATACTTACGATAAATATAACTGATCAAAAGAAAGATCCCTGCATAGACCAGAATCAGGATTAGGATTTGTAACAACGTACTGTCAATTCCAACAATATATGTATAGTAGCAATGAATCTGCCATTCTATAGACGCCACAAATTCTGCAACGATAAAGGCTCTTACACAACAATACCCCGCATCTTTTTTGTTGATATCACAGCTTGAATAGATATAGAGAAACATAATAAAAATAGCAACAGCCATACAGGGCAGCCACCAAAGTGTTCCCATTCCTTTTGTCAATATCAAAAAAGAGGAAAGTACTACGAGTACGATTGCCGAAAGTGCAATAAATTTTCCACCCTTTATGACCCTGCGCATCTCAAGAATGCATTGAAGGCACGCAAGGAATTCAGCAAGCGCAGTATAAAATCTTGGTATATCAGGCAACATGACATTCATCATCAGCTCAAATCCCCCCAGTATTTAGTAAGTTCCTGCATAAAAACACTTTTTTTGTTCCTGCTTAAAATCAGATGTTCTCCATTAATGACAGCACAATTTTCCTGTATGCCTTCTACATGTTCCAGATTAATCAGATAACATTTATTGCCTCTCGAAAAATTCATATTGGCAAGTAACTCTTCAGCCGCTTTCATCGTAACACCAGATATGAAGTCTTGTTGCTTAGTATGAAAAATCAGGTTATGCCCAAAACTTTCTACATAGTAAATATCAGAGGTATCAATTCTTTGGATCCCCCCTTTTATCGTAACCGTAATAAACCGGTTTTTCCGCTTCTGCATCCTCGCAATCGCTTTGCTCAGCTTCTGGCTAAACGCAAAATAGGAAACCGGCTTAATCATATAATCAAGGGCATCTACTTCGTATCCACGTATTGCATATTGTGCCAGGTTAGAAATAAAAATAATCGTCACTTCAGAATCCATTTTTCGAATTTCCTTGGCCGCGGTCATACCATCAATAAACTTCATCTGAATATCCATCAGAATGATATCGTATTTTGCTGAATATTTTGATGTGATTTCATCACCGTCATGGAAAACACTGACTGTAATAATCTCATCTGTTTCTTTCTGAAACTGATCCAAATACTCTTTTAATTGTTTAATATTGATTTCTTCATCTTCTACAATAGCAATTTTTAGCATACTGATCCTTATCTGCATGCTCACAGAGCATGCCCAACCACGAAAGACTTCTCATCTGCTTCCTGATTCAATCTCATTTTAATCGTAATTATGATACCTTTAATACCACCTCCTTGCAACCTTTTTTAAAGGTTCTGTACTTTTATCCGAGAATCGTTTAAAATAAGAGTGCTTTCTATTTTATCGCAAAAGGGGACAAATCTGTTTTTATTTCAGATTAGTGCATTACTATGAATCTTAATATCAGAAAAACAAATCACCTTCGTTACGAGCAAATTATTGTATTTGGATATCTTTTGATTATTCTGGCTGGTGGTCTTCTCCTTTGTCTTCCAATTGCCTCCCGTTCAGGAAACTGGACACCTTTTTTGAATGCCCTGTTTACAGCCACTTCCGCAACCTGTGTAACAGGACTTGTTGTCTATGATACCTACACCTACTGGACACTATTTGGACAACTCGTCATTCTTTGTCTTGTTCAGATTGGTGGTCTTGGTTTTATGACAGTAATCACATTGTTGTCTATGTTTCTAAAACGAAATATTGGACTCCACGAGCGAAAATTGCTAATGCTGTCTTCTGGCAGCCCTGTCATAAGCGGTGTCGTCCGATTAATCCGCCGGATTGCAATTGGAACCCTGGTTATAGAAGCAACAGGCACGTTGATTCTCGCCACCCAGTTTTGCCCCTCTATGGGGTTCGTGAACGGTCTCTATAATGCACTCTTTCATTCTGTTTCTGCTTTTTGTAATGCCGGTTTTGATATTATGGGAAAGTTTGGTGCATTTTCATCTTTAACCACATTTCAGAATAACCCCGTTGTTCTTCTGACCGTTGCTGCGCTTATCGTGATAGGTGGAATTGGATTCTTTGTATGGAATGACATTGCAATACACAAGCTCCATTTTCGCAAATACCAGCTTCACTCAAAATTAGTTCTTTCCGTAACAGCCATATTGATTGTTCTGGGTGCGATTTTATTTTTCTTCTTCGAATCAGGGTTTAGTTTTAAAGACTTAAGTTTTCCAGAAAAAATAACTGCTTCTATTTTTCAATCAATCACACCAAGAACTGCAGGTTTTAACTCTGTATCGATGGAGGCTCTCTCAGAAAGTGGCCATCTTTTGACGATGATCCTCATGTTTATCGGTGGAAGTCCTGGTTCAACTGCCGGTGGTATCAAGGTAACTACATTTGCAGTGCTCCTTCTTGGTGCTGTTGCTTCTTCAAGACATAATTCCCACATCACTGCATTTAAACGAAGGCTTGACGAAGGAATTGTGAAACAGGCAAGTGCTATCTTCTTTCTATACCTGACATTGGTTCTGACTGCAACGATTCTGATTTGTGCCGTGCAGTCTTTCGAAATGGAAGATGTTCTGTTTGAAACCATATCTGCAATTGGCACAGTGGGACTTAACCGTGGAATCACAACTGCTTTGAATAGCTTTTCCCGGATCATTCTTATCCTGTTGATGTTTGCCGGAAGAGTTGGTGGACTGACGTTGGCATTACTGTTAGCCGAGAACAGAAACCATGCTATTTTGAACCGCCCGGTGGAAAAAATACTGATTGGATAAAACGGAGGAATAATAACTATGAAATCGATTTTAGTGATTGGAATGGGACGTTTTGGGAAACATATTGCACGAAAAATGACTGAACTGAATAATGACGTTATGATTGTTGACAAAGAAGACTCCATCATTGAAGATCTTTCGCCAAACTTTACAGATGCCCATATTGGGGACTGCACAAGCGAAACGGTCCTCTCTACTCTGGGTGTCCGTAACTTCGATCTCTGTTTTGTCGCAATTGGAAGTGATTTTCAGGCTTCTTTAGAAATTACATCCCTTTTAAAAGAATTTGGTGCCAAGTATGTCATTTCAAAAGCAAGCCGTGATATCCAGGCGAAATTTCTCCTCCGAAATGGAGCGGATGAAGTTGTCTATCCTGAGCGAGAAATGGCAGAAAAACTGGCAATCAGACACAGTGCCAAAAGTATTTTTGACTTTATTGAATTAACTCCTGAATTTGGAATTTTTGAAATCCCCATCAAAGAAGCATGGATTGGAAAAAGTATTGCAAAAATAGATATCAGGCGTAAATATCATGTCAATATTATAGCCTTAAAATCAAAAAATGATTTAAAACCGCTTCCCGGAAGTGAGTATATCTTCCAAAAAGGCGACCATGTTGTTGTCATTGGGAAACCATCTGACGTATTTAAATTAGACGAGAAAAACCTATAAAACGGTGGGTAGCGATTAATTGCTGCCCACTATTTTTATAAGTAGCATTACAAGTTCCCTTTCATATTTTACTCCGGCATCTTTTTTTAATTGCTCCATTGCCTGCTTGGATGACATCGCTTTTCGGTAAGGTCTGTCATGTGTCATGGAATAATACGAACTCACTACAGATAAGACTAACGTTTCTTTCTGAATCTGTTCTCTTTTTAACCCTCTCGGATATCCGGTCCCATCCACGTTCTCGTGATGTTCCAATACAAGATCTGCAATATCCGAAAAAGTGCCTAAGTTTTTAAGCATATGATACCCAGCCATCGGGTGTTTTCTGATTTCATGCCATTCTTTGCTGTTTAATTCATCCTCTTTCCTTACAACCGACTGGTCAAGTGTACTATATCCAATATTGTGTATTGCCGCTGCTTTCAACAACCGATTGCATTCGATTGGATTTAGCCCCCACTGTTCTCCCATTAAGTGACAGGTATAGATTACTTGTTCTATTTCTTCCCGGTTGTTCCAGAATGCCGATTTATTATTCTCTAGTATCGAATCAATCATTGCTGTTTTAATTGTTTCATTTTCTTTTAATTTATTCTTATACATTGCCTCATCGGCCTGTCTGAATGCCTCTTCAAACAAGACTTG
>CANRNK010000070.1 GCA_947631985.1 uncultured Lachnospiraceae bacterium
CCCCCTGTTATCATGATAAGTAAACAAATTTTTATGAAACGACTTGTAATCCAGTTTCCAGGTCTATCCATACTTATTCCCATCTGCGTGCTTAAGCACGCATATAATCAAAACGAATGTGAAATAATTGTCAAATTATTTCACACTGCCTCCCCTATGCATTTTCCAAAAGCAGGTTTGCGTTTCATCGGTAAAGTCTTTTAATTATTTTACTTACAATACGAAATACAGGATTCTCAAATCTTTTTTTCACCTGCTTCAACTGACTTCTAATTGGAATGCTCTGTGGGCAATGCGGTTCGCATGCACCACATTCTTTGCATAGGGACGCACTACTTTGCTTGTTTCTAAGCGTCGTACATAGCAAGTATTCCATAAGGCCTTTTCCGTATCCGTCTGTATAACTTACATTATAGCATCGAAATGATCCCGGAATATCTACCCCAAATGGGCAGGGCATACAATACGAACAACCCGTACATGGCACTTTCGTTTGTTCATTCATAGCAGTTCTGATCTGTTCAATCACAGCTTCATCCTGATTGGTAAACTGACCAGGCATTGTTTCACTTGCAATTCTGATATTCTCCTGTAACATTTCCATCGAGTTCATGCCAGATAAGACCACTGAAACTTGCGCTTGGTTCCATAACCAGCGAAAGGACCATTCAGCAGGGCTTCTTTTGCAGTATGCAGTTTCAATTGCATCCATTGCTTTTTTGGGCAGATGATTCGCCAACATACCACCACGAAGAGGTTCCATAATGATAACTGGGATGCCTTTTTTTGCTGCTTCCAACAAGCCAGTTCTTCCAGCCTGTGAATTTTCATCCATATAGTTGTACTGAATCTGACAAAATTCCCATTCATATGCATTTAATACTTCTAAAAAAGTGGTTGTATTTCCATGATAAGAAAATCCAATCTTTCTGATTTGTCCCATTTCTTTCTTTTCTTTGATCCACTCTAATACGCCCTGTCCAATCAGTTTATTCCAGACATTGGTATCTGGAAGCATATGCATAAGATAAAAATCGACATAATCAGTCTTCAGTCTCTTTAACTGTTCCTGAAAATATCGTTCAAAATCACCCTGTTTTTTCACCAGATAATGCGGAAGTTTTGTCGCGATTTTAATCTTTTCCCTACACTGATTCTTCTGAAGTACCTTTCCAAGAGCTTCCTCACTTCCAGGATACACGTAAGCGGTATCAAAATAGGTTACCCCCTGCTCAATTGCATATAAAATTTGTTCCTCAACGGCTACCATATCAATACTATTTCCTTTTTTTGGAAATCTCATACATCCATATCCAAGCGCCGAAAGGGTTTCTTCACCCTGTGTATTATTTCTGTATTCCATTCAACCTTTTCCTATCTGCATTTTGTAGGCATGCGTTCCTTTATTTTGATTATTTTCTTTTTATTTTACCACAGATTATACAAAACAGCACCAAAAATGGCATAGAATAAAACAGGAGAAACTCCATTAGAGTTCCTCCCTGCTATAAATCCCTTTGTACCTCCAACTACCACTAAAATAGCGAATCATACAAACAATTGCTGTCACTGTCCAAGTAGCTCCTGTCGTAACCCAGATCCCCCAGTAACCAATTGCGGGGATCCTTGCAAGTACCATTGAAAAGCCAATTCTACATGCAACTTCTGTAAGTCCATTGATCATCGCAAAAGCTGCGTCCCCTGCTCCATTCAAAAGTGCCCTTGGCATGTAAATCAAGGCAAGTGGAAAATAGCAGATACTTGTAATCTTTAATGCTTTTGCCCCCATAGCAATTACAGCTTCCTCTCTTACAAATAGAGCTACAATCTGTTCACCAAAGAAAAAAGCAATTGGAAGCATGCAGATACTAAACACGAAGCTAATGAAAACAGATTTGTGAAATCCCTCTTTTACTCTCTTGATTTTGCCTGCTCCAATATTCTGGGCCGTAAAAGTCGATACTGCCATACTAACAGAAGAATAGGGCTGTTGTACAAATAGCTCAATTCGATTGGTTATCGTATAGGCTGCAACAACTGTTTCTCCAAATCCATTCACGACACGTTGCAACACAAGGCATGAAATTGCAATCAGGGAATTCTGAAATGCGATTGGGACTCCAAGTCTGACAGAGTTGATGATAATTGACTTTTCAGGAACCATCTGTTCCTTTGTCAGTCTAAAATATTCTACATTTCGATACGCAAAAATCGCACAAGTGACTGCTGCAACAAGCTGAGAGATAATCGTAGCCAGCGCAACTCCAAAAACCCCCATCCCAAACTGTAAAACAAACACAAGGTCAAGAACAACATTGACGAGAGATGCTACAATTAAAAACTTAAGCGGCGTTTTGGAATCACCAAGTGCCCGAAGGATAGATGCAATTCCATTATATGCTGCAATTGCTGGAATACCGGCACAAGTGGTTCTTAGATAGAGTAATGCATCTTCATAAATTCGATCTGGTGTATTTAATAATTTCAGAATATCCGGTGCGAAAATCACGCCAAGAATACTCACTGCGACTGCTGAAGTGGCCAAAATATAGATTGAATTTGCTATTGTTTTTCGAACATGCACTTCATCTCCTGCTCCGAAATATTGGGATACAATTACCCCAATCCCAATTGCAATCCCTGAACTAAGTGCAAAAAACAAAAAATTCAAAGAACCACAGGCACCTACAGCAGCCAGGGCCAATGCTCCTACATAATTCCCAACAACAATAGAATCTACCATATTGTAGAGTTGTTGAAATAAATTACCAGCCAAAAGTGGTGCCGAAAAGCCCAGTATATGGTACACCGGGCTTCCAATTGTCATATCGGTCGTGTATTGTCTGCTCATTATACTATCCTGCCTGTCTTCTTTTCTCTTTTCAGTATAATACAGACACGTAAAATCATCTATCCAAAAGTTGTCAAAAGATTGTTCAATATTTGCTATTTTTCCTTCAGTAACACTGCTCTGACCGGAGATCCCTCTGCCCCCGGAATATGAATTGGAAAGGCAGACAAGATATATTCTCCTTCCTGTACATGGGCAAGGCGCAGTCCTTCCAGTATATGAATCCCCTGTTTCATTAATGTAAGATGTGTCTCATGCCCTGGTTGCGCACGTTCTATTCCAAGTCCATCCGTTCCAACTCCAATCACCTTCTTTTCCGCAAGATAGGCTGCCCCACCTGCATCTAAATAAATGAAATCTCCTTCCAGAATCTCTTCTAATGAATTTCTTGTCTTCAAAATCAAAAAAACACCTTCCTCGATTTCTTTTTTCATCAGAGTTTCCTTCGTAACAGCGCCAATCACCTCCGTACAATCGATTACCTGGCAACGCGTAAGTAAATCTTCCAAACGAACTGTTCCAATGAACCCGCCCTCAGACATCATATGATGCTGACTATCAAGATGGGTTCCCGTGTGCAGGTTGATGCTGATTCTGCTTTCATAAATACTTCCCGTTTCAAAATCTGATTCCAGAATAAAAATGGGTTTCTTTTCTTTTTTCCCTTTATACACAGGGATATTTTCTGTGATTGGCATCGAAATATCTATGATTTCATATTGGTTCATTTTAACCCTCCTGAGAAGTCCCACCATTTTCTTCCGTCCTCTTTTAATAATATATCTGCACGCACCGGTCCCATGCTTCCTGCTTCGTAATTAGGAAAAGGACTCTTTTTTTGTTCCCGGTATTGAATCAGACGATCTGCTACATTCCAGGCTGCTTCCACTTCATCCCATCTCGAAAACAAGGTGCCATCTCCTCTGATAATATCGTAGAGAAGTCTCTCATAAGCTTCCGGCGTGTTTCCCTGTTCCGTCGTTACAGCGCTGGTATCCATCTGGCTTGTCATAATTCCATTATGTACCTGAAAGTCCTTGGTGTTAAAACAAAACTTCACACCAACACCTGGTTGGAATTTAATTACAAGCAGATTAGGGGTCTGTTCAAAGGTATTATTATAGTATAGAATTTCGGGCATGGATTTGAACTGAATCACAATCTCGCCGCAACTTTTCTGCAGCCTTTTTCCTGTTCTGATATAAAATGGTGTCCCCGACCAGCGAAAATTATTAATATGCATTTTCAGCGCCACAAAGGTCTCTGTCTGGGACTCTGGATCAACATTCTTTTCCTGCTGGTATCCAGCAACACTTTCTCCATTGATCATGCCTTTCCCGTATTGTCCGAACACAACATTTTTTTCTAAAAACTCATCCGATATTTCTTCCATTGCCTCCAGTACTTTTTGTTTTTCATTCCTGATGGAATCCATTTTCAGATTAACCGGCGGTTCCATTGCAATCAGACTTAAAATCTGAAGAATGTGATTTTGTACCATATCCCTCATTGCACCTGATTTCTCATAATAGGCTCCTCTGGATTCCACCCCCAGTGTCTCTGATAAGGTAATCTGGATATTATCGATATATTTGTTATTCCAGATTGATTCGAAGATAAAATTGCAAAATCTTAATACCAGAATATTCTGAATCATTTCTTTCCCAAGATAATGATCAATTCGGTAAATATTCTTTTCTTCAAATGCATGCACAATCTTTTGATTTAGAGAACGTGCTGTAGACAAATCTTTCCCAAATGGTTTTTCAATGACGACTCTGTTATAATCCGAGCTTCGATCTGTGAGTCTACTTTCCTGAAGCCCTTGGATAATTGTTTCGAAATACTCTGGTGCAACTGCAAGATAAAAAATTCTGTTTCTTTTCGTCTTACTTTTTTGTTCTAGCTTCTCCACGTGAGAGAGCAGTGTTTCATATTGTGTGAGGTTCGTAAAATCCATCTTATAATAAGATACAATCGATTGGATTTTGTTCCAGATTTCTTCCTTTATCTCATTCCTGGAATACTTCATAATGGATTCTTTGATTCCTATCAAATATTCTTGTGTTGTTTTTTCTTTTCTTCCCACAGCGAGTACCTTAAAGTGCTCTGGCAACAGACCATCTCTAATCAGGTTATAGATAGCCGGAATCAGCTTCCTATTGGTCAAATCTCCCGTTCCGCCAAAGATAACGAGCAACCCTGGCAGGTCAATTGCATTCCTTTGCGTTTTTTTCTGCTCCATACCGATTCCTCCGTCTTCCCTTACTCATTCCAGATCGTATGGAATATGCCATCCATGTCTTCTCTTTTATAGGTATGCGCCCCAAAATAATCTCTCTGTGCCTGAATCAGATTGGTCGGCATTTTACTTGTTCTGTAACTGTCAAAATAGGCAATCGCGGAAGAAAAAGCTGGTACTGCTGTTCCAGACAGAATAGAATCTGCCACAACGCTCCGCCAGTCATTTTGGTATGCCTTCATAATCTTCCCAAAAAATGGATCTAGCAATAAATTTCTTAATTCTTTGTCAATTGAAAAAGCCTCCGCAATCTGATTTAGAAACTGCGCCCTGATAATACATCCTCCTCTGAAAATCTTTGCTATTTCATCGAGTTGAAGGTCCCATCCATACTGCCTTGATGCACTTTGAAGCATATCAAACCCCTGTGCATAAATACAGATTTTGCTTGTATAAAGCGCTTTTCTGATCTGTTCCATACTTAGAGTTCCCTGGTTTCCAGGTGGTCCTTGTAGTCGTGAAGAAGCTACTATTCTTTCTTCTTTATAAGAAGATAAATATCTCTCGTACACAGCAGCTGTAATGGAAGGAATTGGGATCCCAAGTTCGAGTGAAATCTGTCCAGTCCACTTTCCTGTCCCTTTCTGCCCAGCTACATCCAGAATCTTTTCAACCAGATACTCTCCTTCTTCATCTCGTTTCTTCAAAATGTCGGCAGTAATTTCAATTAAATAGCTTTTAAGTTCTCCTTGATTCCACTCCTCAAATATTTCTGCAATTACACCAGTGCTCAAACCAACATTTTCTTTCATTAGATGATACGCTTCTGCAATCAGCTGCATATCAGCATATTCAATCCCGTTATGCACCATTTTGACAAAGTGTCCCGCACCACCATTTCCTATATAATTACAACATGCTTCCCCTTCTGCTGTCGCTGCAATCGCGGTCAGGATAGGTCGCATAATCTCATAAGCTTCCTCACTCCCGCCGGGCATAATAGCGGGACCTTTTCTTGCGCCATCTTCTCCACCAGATATTCCTGTTCCCAGGAAACGGATTTTCTTCTCTGCTAACGTCTCATATCGTTTCTGCGTATCAAGATAATAGGAATTCCCTCCATCCATAATAATGTCACCCTTTGCAAGTAACGGTAACAGTTGCTCAATTGTCTGGTCTACTGCATTACCCGCCTGTACCATTAAAATAATTTTTCTAGGAAGTTCAAGCATTTCTACAAATTCTACGATTGAGTAGGCAGGTCTGACATCATACTCTTTGTTTTCCTCTATCAATTCCTGCGTTCTGCCTTCACTTCGATTGTAAACCGCCACGGAAAATCCATGTTCTGCAATATTAAGTGCCAGATTTTTTCCCATAACCGCCAGTCCAATTACGCCAACCTTCGCTTTTTCCATTTTATTGTATTCCCTTCTTTTTTAATTGTCAGTTATTTAACAATGTTTTTTTAAGTTTTGTTCTTTTTTTATCTTTTTTATCATGTTTCCCAATTTTAAATTACTATAGATTGAATTGTAATACATTTTGTTCAAATTGAACAGTATCAGAATCTAAAAATAAAATAAAAAAATCCAGACGAATGCGTTAGACCCATCTGGATTTTGATGCTTATTTATTTGTTTTAAACTATAAAATTCGGAAAAAGAATCAGAATTCACAACTGATATCTGCACACAAAATCATTGTATTCTGATCGTAATTCTGATAGCTGCAAGAGACTGTCCTACAAAGCTTTCCTGTTGCCCCCGAGATGTAATCCTGTGAACTATATATTACACCTGGTTTTAAAACTGCCTGGCGAAAATATTTCTTAGACAGATGGCTATCTCCTGGGTTACTTGGTTTGAAATCCAAGGTATCACTTTCCAGTAAATCCTGATTCATGATGGTATGACTTACCTGAATCCCATTGCTATCATTTACAAAAAAACACTCAACTTCCCCCTTTGATGTAATTGCCGCCTTCAGAATTTGATCCATTTCAACCATTCCTTTACAGGTTTGTAATTTTGAAATCATTTCATTCATCCGATCTTTATCCTGTCTGTCTTCTTCCGCCTGGTTTTTTAAAATCGCTTTTGACATTCCTTTTAATCTAAATTGACTGATCAGCCTTTTTAACTGTTCCGATTCACGATTTAATCCGGAAACATTCGCTGATGTTTCCTGTGCAAATGCTGCATTCTTCTGAATCAGTCCTGATAATTCATTTACCACCTTCATCGTGTCTTCAAAATGTGTCTTCTGAATCGTAGATGCTTCTGCAATATTTTGACTTACCCCTGAAATTTTTTGAATCGAGTTCTGGATGGTTTCAAAACTGACTCCCGTCTGCCTTGCAAGGCTTGAACTTTCCTGCACTTTTTCAAAATTATCCTGTAATAATCCAGAGGTTTTTGTAACAGCGTCAGAACTTTGCGCTGCAAGCATTCCAACCTGATTCGCCACTACAGCAAATCCTTTCCCCAGCTCCCCAGCTCTTGCCGCTTCAATTGAAGCATTTAATGCAAGAAGCTTGGTTTGTGTTGCTATTTTCTGAATCATATCTGTCACACTTCGGATTTCTTCTGTTGATTCCTGCAATCCTTTCATGGATGTAATCATTTGATTCATCAAATTGTTCCCATCTCTTGCTTCCGTCAAAGCTTCTTTAGAATATTCAAATGCTTTCATTGAATGCGCTGTATTTTCAACTGTCTTCCGATCCATCTCTTCCATATTCTGTACAAGTTTCTCTACAATCCCAGCCTGTTCAACAGCATTATTTGCAACTGTATCGGATGACAAATCAATATCATTGCACATGGTATCAATGCTAACTGATAGTTCATGAATATCAGTAAATGTTTGATTTAAAGAACTGTCTAATTTTTTCAGCGCA
Organism: uncultured Lachnospiraceae bacterium; assembly: GCA_947631985.1. Classification (GTDB taxonomy): domain Bacteria; phylum Bacillota; class Clostridia; order Lachnospirales; family Lachnospiraceae; genus SZUA-378. Next base: position 7,996 of record CANRNK010000070.1, read on the forward strand.
TTTTTTATTGGTAGAAAATCACCTTTGAATGTGATTTCAGAACTGATTTTTTCTGTCATATCCCCAGCTGAATAATGAGAGATCACTTGAGAGATTTCTCTTATATAGGAGTTCAGAATCAGGCTAATCTGATTGATGTCTTCTGCAAGTTCACATAAAATCATCCCCTTTGTCTCTTCAATGGTCGCATCCAGAATGCCTTCCCTCATATCGCGAAGACTCATTGCAATCAATCCAGATTCTTTTAGAACTATTTCTGTATTATTTCGTCTTATCATAGTTATCCTTTCCAAGCATACTAAAAAAGGCCTCCATAAAATGGACGCCCTTGTCTTTTCCTATTATATTCATTCAATATCACTATGTCAATATCGCATTTGTTATGATTGAATTTTCATTTTTGACAAAAAAAGGCAGATCTTATAGATCCGCCAATTTGCTTTGTATTGTTTCATTTTTTTTACTTTTATTTATTTCTTCTACTTCATCTGAAAACCCATTTTCTTCTTGTTGTTCACAATTAAAGATACTCTCCAACTGTTTCCACCATGGAAGTTTCTTTTTGACAGGAATTTTTATTTCCTGTTCTGTTCTAAATAAATCAAGTTCTGTCATCCAATTCATACATACTCCTTCTGTTATCCACATGCTGCTGAGTATGAATTGCCCGGTAATAACCGTCATGTTACAGAATGACACCACTCCCCCAAGGTGTGTTTTTATTTAGCGAAACACACAAATAATTAAAAAAAGCCGTGACAGACTGCCACGGCTGAATATACTCTATTCCTAGATTATTCATTTATTACCGAGGTAATCATGCTCAAATATAATGTTCTTTTTGCTGTTCTAGGTGCCGCCGCTTTCGCGCTTGTTCTTGCTGCTCTCATATTCTTACCTCGCTTTCTTCGTATTGTGTTTGATTAAGTACTTGCCATTGATTGAACTAATTCTTTGTTCAATTTCAACACTTATGCTATCCTATCACAGACAATTCTGAATATCAAGCATTATTTTATACTTTTTTAATAATATCAATATATTTTTAAGATTTCAATCCAAGATACCACTAATCTGTCCATCTGCCTGCTAAATAGTAGGATAGATTAAACTCTCTCATTCCCATGTTCTCTGTCTCCCGACTGATTTTATCCATATAATTTTCTGAAGCCTCAAGAAATATTTTTGACTCTTGATCCTGTTCTTTTGTTTGTAAGATTCTGTTTCGCTCTTTTGCAATACTCTTCATTGCATCCGCTGACAAACTAAATACATAGCTTAGATCCATATCCTGCTCTTGCTTCGCACTTTGCGCAATATTATAATCCGCAATATAAGAATCAGGCCGACTCAGTGAAAAAGAAAGGTACCACATTGCAAAACATATCATTCCATATTTTAATAATGGAAATGACTTCTTGTAAATGGCTATTACGATTCCCGTCATCGCAAGAAAAATCAAAGCCAGATCCCAAAGCACAAATACCCTTAAAAAAGTGAGCTGGTATTCCTGGATGTAGAGAATCATTTTATAGGCACTTGAAAAAATCATAATATAAGTACTACCAGAAATAACGGACAAACTCAACCGTAATACTTTGTTTTCTCTAAAATAATAAAAGCAGACTACTACCAGAATCAGATTCAATATACATACCGCTACAAGTTGAAAAAATCCTTCTCTTGCATACTGTGCATAGCTGTATCCATCCGGAAGTGTTCCAAAGCCCATAAAAAGATAGAAAACCTGAATCAGGGAAAATAAAAGATAAATTAACCCAAGCATTGATGTAAATGTAATTGCAATCAATGGCTCCCCTGTTTTTTCTTTTTTGTCCTCTTGCGTTTGCTTGGATAACTTCAGATATGTGTGCACACAATAAAATAAGAAGAATCCAAAAACCATCATCATAGCAATTCCCATCACATGCTCCGGAATTGTTACCTTACCAAGTAATGAAGTGACTATCGTTCCAAATACAATATCTGCCTGCATCAAAAGCACTAACACAATTGCAATCATTGGAACCGAAACTAACATCCCCACTGCAACAAACTGGATTTTATATTTTTTTTTCTTTCATTTCATCTTTATCTTGTAGTATTTTATTGAAATCCGAAAAAGGTGCGAATACTTTACCAATACTACCAAACACAAGTTCAAACAACTGTAGTACGAAATGGGGAATCTCCCATTTTTCATCCTCTTTATATAAGTGTAGTAAATAACTGATTGCCGCCAACAGGAAAAACAAATGGTTCATCACGATTATTCTTGAATCAGCAGTCAGAAACGTCACGATTCCAATTCCCAGAATGGGGGCTTCATAATAAATACTGCTTTTCTTGACACTTTTCCCAAAAACAACCAAGCTTTTTCTGCAAAGCAGAACAAATCCAAAAGCAAACAAAGGCATCGTGATTCCTGAGGCATTCTCATAAAGACAAAATGTATATAACACTGCAAATAGCATACTCAGTCCTGCAAGTGATTTCCATCCTGATTTCATTTTTACTCCTCCGTCCCTGCTATAAAATTCAAGTCCATATTTGGATCGATTTCAGTATTCTTATCTTCTACGTACTGCAAAATTTCTCCCGGCTGGCACTTTAATGCTTTACAGATTGCCTCTAGTGTTGAGAATCTGATTGCCTTTGCCTTATTATTTTTTAGAATTGACAGATTCGCCATGGTAATGTCAACACTTTGCGCAAGTTCCGTCAGCCCTATTTTTCTCTGGGCCATGACAACATCCAAATTAATTATAATCGACATCAGCGCCTCCTTAGATGGTTAGATCGTTTTCAAGCTTGTACGTAACTGCTCTGTCAAACACTTGAGCAAGCACTTTTGAAAACAATCCTGCAATTAGAAAAGTCAAAATAACAACAAGCACCGCTGGCGTGAGGTATAACGCAAGTCTGATACAGGTTACCAAGACAATTAGAAAACTATAGGTTCCCATCCGCGAAAGACTTGTCACATTCTCTCTGATAAAGCAGTCATCCTGCTCAACACTCTTCATAATCTTTCTGAGTTCTGATAATAGTAACAATGCCAGAATTCCCGAAAGTGTAAATACGATAGATAACTCGATAAAATAGCTCGCAAAGTAAGAATTATAATTTCCATAATAGTGAATCAGAAAACTAACACCTGCCGTTACCACCATTCCTGTAAAAAACATAAAATCTAAAATAAATCTTGTGATTTTAACGATTCTGCTTCCCATTTTTCCTCCATAATCCACTTTAGTGGTCTTTCGTTGATTTTTAAGTTTTATTTTTTTAATTCCCTATAGATAAAATACCACCCGGATTCTCGTTTGTCAATATTATTTTATTGTTATTCGATATATTTATATTGATAAGCAGTTTGTTTATGAAGACCGCAGGTGAATTGCGGCAAAACGTAAAGGAAAACGTAAAGTGAAAAAAACAGCTGGCCAAAGCCAACTGTTTTTTAAGCCCAGATAATTCCTTCACTATTTTTGAATTGTCAGGCTTGGAATCTATCCTTCAAGTTTTCATTATCATAAAAAATCACTTGAAATTCATAAAAATATAAAAATCTGTAAAATAGGTATTCTCATACTCTGCAAATTGCATACTTGCTTCCTGTACAATAATTCTCATCTGGATTTTTTCATTTTCTACATAAAAGGATGCATTCTCCTGATCTATTTCTTTATTATCAACTGCATAGCTCTGATATCTTTTAACAATTTCCTTCGAATTGAATCGAATCAACTCCATATTGTTTTGGTCAACTAAATATAACTCGAAATCTTCTCCTATTTTTCTTTTTTTCAGGATATATTCCATCCCGTTTAGAGTCATTCTACTAATAACAGGTTGTTGCGTTTCATAAGAACTGATGTAGGTGTGCGACATATACTCATATTCATTTAGT
>CANRNK010000071.1 GCA_947631985.1 uncultured Lachnospiraceae bacterium
TTTGGGTATGAATTGGATGTTACTGCAATTCCACAGGAAGACCGTGATCTGATACCCGAACAGGTTGCCATGTATCATAAGTATAACGATTTGGTGAGAATGGGAGATTATTATAGAATTGCATCCTATCATCAAAATCATTATTTTGATTGCTGGCAGGTGGTTTCAAAAGATAAGACAGAATCACTTGTAACCTATATCCAAGTTCTGAATCGAGCAAATTGTCGTAGTAGAATTTTGCGGTTGAAAGGGCTTGATCCTCAGAAAATCTACCAGGTAAATGAAACAGATATGGTAATGAGTGGGGACGCATTCATGCATGCGGGAATTGTAATGGATAAACTCTGGGGTGATTTCAAAGGGCAGCTGATTTATCTGCGCGAAGTTGCCGAAACTACGTTTGAATAATATCCTTTCAGGTTATATACTAGAGGTATGATAGATACGATAGTTACTGGTATGACTTAATAGCAACCTGGAAATGGGTGCAGTGAAAGGATGAGTGCATGAAACAAAACATGGAGCAGGATACAAAAGCAAAACTACATACATTATCAAAAGAAATGAAACAACATCTTAAATCAGTCATTATACCGTTTTGGAAGAATCTTCGAGATGACAGGTACGGCGGCTTTTATGGGTACATGAATTATGATCTTAAAATAGACAAAGAGGCGGATAAAGGATGTATTCTTAACAGTAGGATTTTATGGTTTTTTTCCAATGCGTATCTTCTTTTAAAAGAAGAGAGCCTGATGAAAGAAGCAGTTCATGCATATCGCTTTATGCAGGAAAAATGCATGGATCACAAAAATGGAGGAATTTACTGGGCGATGACTTTTGACGGGAAACCGTTGGAGACAATTAAACATACCTATAACCAGGCGTTTGCAATTTATGCACTGGCTTCCTATTATGACGCATCCTGTGACCAGGAAGCTTTGAAGAGCGCAATGGACTTATTTGAATTGATTGAGGGAAAATGCAGGGATGAGATTGGTTATCTAGAGGCGTTTGATGAGAAATTTAATGAAATCGACAATGAAAAACTCTCAGAAAATGGCGTGATTGCTGACAAAACAATGAATACTTTGCTTCATGTATTTGAAGCGTACACCGAATTATACCGTGTTAGTAAAGAAGAAAAGGTGAGGATTTGCCTGGAAGAGATGTTACATACCTTCTCTGAAAAGGTATTTAATCCGAAGCTCCGAAGACAGGAAGTATTTTTTGATCAAAAGCTGAATTCTATTCTTGATTTGCATTCTTATGGACATGACATAGAAACTGCCTGGTTAATTGACAGAGGCCTTGAAGTACTTGGCGCACAAGAGGAGCATGGTAGAATCGGAGAAATCACAGCAATCTTAACAGCTGAAATTTATAAGGTAGCATTTGATGGTCATTCCCTGGCGAATGAAGCAGAAAAAGGGGTTGTAAACGAGGATAGGATCTGGTGGGTTCAGGCAGAAACGGTAGTTGGATTTTTAAATGGCTTTTTAAAAAATACAAACGATATCAAATATCTGACTGCGGCATCAGAGACATGGGAGTTCATTAAAGAATACCTATGGGATAAGAGAAAAAAAAGTGAATGGTTCTGGAAGGTGACAAAAGAGGGAGTCTCTGCATCGGATAAACCAATTGTTGAACCATGGAAATGTCCTTACCATAACGGAAGGATGTGCTTTGAAGTGATAAGGAGAATAGAAAATGTTACCTGAAAAATATAAAGAAGAAGTAATAAAATACGAAGAACTAATACAACAAAAAAATGAGATTACACAGGATTATAACGGAATCTATAACCGATATAAAAATCCGGTTCTGACTAGAAACCATATTCCATTATTCTGGAAATATGACCTGAATCCAGCAACAAATCCCCTCTTTTTAGAAAGACTTGGCGTGAATGCTGTCATGAATTCTGGGGCCATTGAGTTGGATGGAAAGTTTTATCTGGTGGCAAGAATTGAAGGAAATGATAGAAAATCATTTTTTGGTGTAGCTGAGAGTACAACGGGAGTGGATGGATTCCGTTTCTGGGATTATCCTATTTTACTGGATGACACTTGTCCGGAAGAAACCAATGTGTACGATATGCGTCTGACCAAGCATGAAGATGGATATATTTATGGTGTGTTCTGTTCAGAGAGTAAAGATAAGAAAGCAAATGATCTGTCAGCCGCAGTTGCAGCAGCAGGGATTGTAAGAACTAAGGATTTAAAAACATGGCAGAGACTTGATAATCTGACAACATTACATTCTCCACAACAGAGAAATGTAGTGCTTCATCCAGAATTTGTAGAGGGAAAATATGCTTTTTATACAAGACCTATGGATGATTTTATTGACACAGGTTCAGGTGGTGGAATTGGATTCGGACTATGTGACGATATCGAACATGCAGTAATTGGGGAAGAAATTATAACGAGCAAAAGAAAATATCATACTTTGACAGAGGCAAAAAATGGAGCAGGAGCAGTTCCAATTAAGACAGACAGAGGATGGATTCACATTGCGCATGGTGTAAGAAATACGGCAGCAGGACTTCGCTACGTAATCTATGCGTTTGCGACAGATCTTAAGGATCCCAAGAAAGTAATTGCAGAACCTTCGGGTCTTCTGATTGGACCAATGGGAGCAGAACGGGTAGGAGATGTCTCAAATGTTGTGTTTACAAATGGTGCAATTGCACGTGAAAACGGCGATGTTTACCTCTATTATGCATCCAGCGATACCAGAATGCATGTAGCAACGACAACGATAGAGCGTCTGTTGGACTATGTTTTTAATACACCTGCTGATCCACTGCGTTCAGTAGAATGTGTTGCACAAAGATGTGACCTGATTACCAAGAATCTGGAATATCTGAAACAAAATCAATAACAGCAAGAAGTCTGCGGGGTGGCGAATCGTCACCCTGTTTGTGAATGGAATCAAACTCTATTTCGGAGGGAAAGTTATGGAACAGCAATATCTGTTAGAGAATGAAAAATGGATCAGCGCATTTGATAAAAAAATCCACTATTGTGGAAGAATCGATTTCACAGATGACAGAGGCCCGATTATGTATTACCCATCAAGTAATGCAGCGTTTCGTTTTAGTGGGACAAGCTGTAAGGTGGTGATAGAAAACAAAAAAGTATGGTGGGATAATTATATTGGATGCATCATTGATGGAGTACAATATTGCTACAAGGTGGCGAATGAGGGGGAAGAGTGCATTGTACTGGCAGAAAATCTGGAAGACAAAGAGCATTCCTTGCTTTTGTTTAAGCGGATGGATGGGTGCCATGCTCTTATCATAAAAGGGTTTATTATTGAAAAAAATGCAGATGTTTTCAAACAGGAGGAAATTTCAACAAGACGGATTGAAGTGTACGGGGACTCCGTTTCAGCAGGAGAAGTGTCTGAAGCAGTAGACTATACTGGCAGGGAAGATCCTATCCATAACGGAGATTATTCGAATAGCTGGTATTCTTATGCCTGGATCACTGCGAGAAAATTAAAGGCAGAAATTCACAATATCTCACAAGGAGGGATTGCGCTCCTGGATCGCACAGGGTATTTTTATGAGCCTGATTCGATTGGAATGGAGCATTGCTTTGACAAACTCAATTACCATGCGGCACTCGGACCCGTCTCTTCGTGGGATTTTGAACGGTATCTACCGCATATTGTGATTGTGGCAATTGGACAAAATGACAGTCATCCAACTGATTTCATGGCTGAGGACAATCAGGGAGAAATGAGTAAGCGGTGGCGGGAACATTATAAAAGGCTAATAATGCAATTGAGAGAGAGGTATCCAGATGTTGTTATCATCCTGACAACAACGATTCTAAACCATCACAAAAACTGGGATCTTGCAATTGAAGAAGTGAAGGAACAATTGCAGGATTCAAAAATATATCACTTTCTCTACCGGCAAAACGGGTGTGGGACACCAGGACATATCAGGGTGACAGAAGCCGAAACAATGGCAGATGAGCTAACTGCATTTATTGAAAGCCTTGGCAGTGAAGTCTGGCAAGATGTGAAAACAGACGTGAAATAATATAGGAAAATGGAGTAAATCTGATGATGAAACAACAAAACAATTCAATTTTATTTTTAGAACCCGTTATGAAACAGATGGTTTGGGGTGGCAGTCGGCTACGGGATGAGTTTGGATATGTGATTCCAGGAGAAGATACGGGAGAGTGCTGGGCAGTAAGTGCTCATCCAAATGGTGACTGCAAGATACGTAGTGGTGATTTTGAAGGAAAAACGCTATCCGAATTATGGGATAATGAGAGAGCGCTATTTGGAAGTATTGCAGTTGACAGATTTCCCCTACTTGCAAAAATAATAGATGCAAAAGAGGATCTGAGTATTCAGGTGCATCCTGATGACCAGTATGCGAAAGCATATGAAAATGGGTCTTTGGGAAAAACGGAGTGCTGGTATATTCTGGATGCTCCAAGGGATGCGAAACTTGTGATTGGTCATAGTGCCAGGACAAAAGAGGAGTTGGCCAATCGAATTGCACGGGAACAATGGAGCGAACTATTGGTCAAAGTGCCAGTTCGAAAAGGTGACTTTATTCAGATTGACCCAGGAACAGTGCATGCAATTACGGCAGGAATTATGATTCTTGAAATTCAGCAAAGTAGTGATATTACCTACAGATTATACGATTATGGGAGATTAAGTGGAGGCATTCCGAGAGAACTTCATATAAAAAAAAGCATGGAGGTGATTCAGATTCCAACAACGGATTTGAATCAGATGGTAAGCCATTGTGACAATCTGCCAAAAGATACCTGGAACCAACTGGTAGTGAGTGATTATTATCTCGTCTGGAAACTGGAAGTGGAAAAAGGCGTGTGTTTTCAACAGAATTTTCCATTTCTGATTATGAATGTAATTGAAGGAGATGGTTTAATGAATGGCCAGCATATCAAAAAGGGAGACCATTTTATATTACCGAATTTGTTTGGAGAGGTGCAGCTACAGGGAAAAATGTCATTGATCCTTTCCACAATTCCCCAAAAATATATTGTATAAAAGTAGACAGCGTAGTAATATTTAGCGAAAGAGATAAAACAGGATAGGGATAAAACAGGATAGGGAGACGAGGAATGATTGCTTCAACTTATGCGAAAATGTTACAGGAAAAATCAGTGATAAGAGAACTGTTTGGATATGCACTTGACCGGGCAAAGGAAATTGGCTATGAAAATGTATTCGATTATAGTCTTGGAAATCCATCTGTTGAACCTCCAAGAGAATTCACGGAAAGTTTAATCAGACTTTTGCAGGAAGAAAGTCCTATGAAGCTACATGGGTATAGCCCAACGCTTGGAATTCCCTCTGTGCGAAAGAAAGTCTCACAGTCTCTTCAGGAAAGATTTAAATTACCTTACCTTGCAGAGCATATTTTCATGACAACGGGTGCGGCAGGTGCTATTGCACATGCAATCAGAGCTGTTGTAACACCTGGTGAAGAAGTGATTGTATTTGCGCCTTATTTTCCTGAATACAAGCCTTACATTACACTGAGTGGCGCAATTATGAAAATTGTACCACCTGAGCTTGAGACGTTTCAAATACAGTTTGACCAATTTGAAGAAATGATAACAGACAAGACAGCAGCAGTTCTGATTAATACACCGAATAATCCGACAGGTGTCGTTTATTCGGACAGAACATTGAAAAAACTGGCTAAGATATTAGAGAATAAATCAGAACAGTATGGGCATTGTATTTATTTGATTTCAGATGAACCTTATCGTGAAATTATATTTGAGGGCAAAATTGCACCTTGTGTTTCTTCCTATTATAAGGATACAATCATGTGCTATTCGTTTAGCAAGTCGTTGTCGCTTCCGGGGGAGCGAATCGGTTATATCGCGGTAAACCCATTTTGCAAGGAGGCAGAAGCGATCATTGCGATGTGTGGGCAAATATCACGTGGTATTGGACATAATTGTCCGCCTTCCCTCATACAGCTGGCAGTAGCAGAGAATCTGCACCTGACATCAGATTTAAGCGTTTACGAGACGAACAAAAGCATTTTATATAAAGAATTAAGAAAACTAGGCTTTTCCTGTGTCGAACCTGGAGGAACCTTTTACATTTTTCCTAAAGCACTAGAAGAGGATGCGCAAGTGTTCAGCCAGAAGGCAAAAAAATATGATTTATGTCTCGTTCCTGGAGACAGCTTTGGATGTCCGGGATATTTTAGAATGGCGTATTGTATCGATACCGAGAAGGTAATCGCGTCGCTTGAAGCGTTGAACCGATTCGTGAAAGAAGAGTATGGTTTGAGAAAATAAGTTTGGCAAAAAAGGATTTTCACAGTGTGAAAGTCTTTTTTTTATGGGAGAAGTTCATGATTTTACATGGAATTTACATAACACAAACCAAACCCTGCTATTTTGTTGTATGAAATCATTGTATCTTATTACATGTACAGAAAAGAAAAACAACAAAAAGAAAAGAATGAACGAAGAGGAGAACTTTATGAAAAACAGAATGAGTAAATTAGTTGCAGTCATTGCGATGTCTGCAATGGTTATGGGAACACTTGCGGGATGTGGAAGTACAGAAGAAGTAACAGAAACCGCAGTTGAACAGGAAACAACAGAAGCAGCACCGACACCAGCAGAAGAAGCGGTTGTTGAGGAAGCACCAGCAGAAGAAGCGGTAGCAGATCTTTCGGGAAGCATCTCAATGGCAGGATCTACTTCAATGGAAAAATTAGCAACAGCACTTTCAGAAGTATTTATGGCAAAATATCCAGGAATCACTGTAACAGCAGAATTCACAGGATCTTCAGCAGGAATCGAATCACTTGCAGCAGGCAGTGTTGATATTGGTAATTCTTCAAGATCATTAAAAGATTCTGAAAAAGAAGCAGGTGCTGTAGAAAATATCGTAGCAATTGATGGAATCGCGGTTGTAGTTGATCCGGAAAATACAGTAGCAGGTCTCAGCAAAGATCAGTTAGTTGGAATCTACAAAGGTGAAATCAAGAACTGGAGTGAAGTAGGCGGAACAGACGCACCAATCGTTGTGGTAGGAAGAGAAGCAGGATCCGGAACAAGAGGAGCATTCGAAGAACTTCTTGAAGTAGAAGACCTCTGTGTTTATGCCAACGAACTTGACAGCACTGGTGCAGTTATGGCTAAAGTTGCTTCTACACCAGGTGCAATTGGTTACGTATCTCTCGATGTTGTAGATGAAACTGTTGTTGCAGTTGCACTTGATGAAGTTGCTCCAACAGAAGAAAACATCAAAGCTGGAAGCTATTTCTTAAGCAGACCTTTCGTAATGGCGACACAGGGTGAAGTTTCAGCTCAGAGTGAAGCAGTTCAGGAATTATTTAACTTCCTCGCTTCAGAAGAAGGAAAAGAACTAATTAAATCTGTAGGACTGATTACAGTAGACTAAACGAATTAGATTAGGATGGAAATATGACAAATACTAAAGAAAAATCTTTTTCAATCATAGGAAGTCTTAAAACAAAGTCGACAGTTGAAAAGAGTGCTCAGGTGGTTTTTACCACCTGTGCTTTCTTTGCAGTACTGGCAGTTTTGTCAATCACACTTTATATGGTTATCAATGGAACACCTGCCCTGACTAAGGTGGGAATCAGAGAAATATTGTTTGGAACGGTTTGGAAGCCTACTGCAGCAGAACCATCCTATGGTATTTTATACGTAATATTAACCTCAATCGTTGGTACTTTTCTTTCTATATTAGTGGGCGTTCCGATTGGTTTGTTCACTGCAATCTTCCTTGCGGAAGTAGCACCCAGAAAACTTGCAAAACTTGTAAAACCGGCGGTAGAACTTCTTGCCGGAATTCCTTCCGTTATCTATGGGCTATTAGGACTATTACTCTTAAACCCAATTATGTATAAATGGGAATTGATTATTTTCAAGGATGATCCAAATCATCAATTCACAGGAGGAGCGAATCTGATATCGGCAGTCATTGTGCTTGCAATCATGATTCTTCCAACTGTGATTAATATTAGTGAGGCAGCATTGAAAGCGGTTCCAAGACATTTGAAAGAAGCGTCGCTTGCACTTGGCGGTTCTCATATTCAGACAATATTTAAGGTGATGATTCCTGCCGCAAAATCGGGAATTGTAACGGCAATTGTACTGGGAGTTGGTAGAGCAATTGGGGAAGCGATGGCAATCAGCCTTGTGTCCGGAAGTTCTGTTAACATGCCACTTCCGTTTAACTCAGTCAGATTTCTAACAACTGCGATTGTAAGTGAAATGGGATATGCTTCGGATTTACATAGGCAGGTTTTATTTACAATTGGTCTCGTTCTATTCCTATTTATTATGCTGATTAATTTTCTCCTGACTAAGGGACTGAAGAAGGGAGAAAAAGAAAATGACAAATAGCATTTGTAGAAAAAAAATCAGAATGTCTGACTATGTTTTGAAAGGGCTAATCTATGTCAGCGCATCCTTATCAATACTATTGCTTGCCTGTATCGTGGGTTACGTATATATGAAGGGAATCGGTGCTGTCAGCGTAGCATTTTTGACCACAGAACCAAGCACGATTAAAGGAACGTTTGGGATCGCTGGAAACATAGTGAATACCCTGTATATTATTGTTTTGACATTATTGATTGCAACACCAATTGGAGTGGGCTCTGCAATTTATTTAAATGAATATGCCAGACCGGGTCGTTTTGTGAGCCTAATTGAATTCACAACAGAAACGCTTGCGGGAATCCCTTCTATTATATTTGGATTGTTTGGGATGGTGTTTTTTGGAACGACCATTAGGCTTGGCTATTCCATTTTGACTGGAGCATTGACCTTGACGATCATGGTGCTTCCGTTAATCACAAGAAATACACAGGAAGCTTTAAAAACAGTTCCAGATACCTATCGTAGCGGTGCACTTGGAATGGGTGCCACCAAATGGTACCTGATTAGAACAATACTTTTACCATCTGCTATGCCAGGAATTATTACTGGTGTTATATTGGCAGTAGGAAGAATTGTAGGAGAGTCTGCGGCACTGCTATTTACAGCTGGAAGTGGATATCTACTTCCAAAAACTGGGGCTGGTGCGATTAGCAAAATATTTGAATCAGGTGGAACTTTAACGATACAACTCTATCTGAGTATGTCAAAAGCAAAGTATGAGGATGCCTTTGGCATTGCCTTTGTTCTGTTAACAATTGTTCTTTTAATTAATATGCTGACAAAATATCTTGCTAGAAAATTTGATGTTAATCTAAGAGCATAAAAAACACTATGAAAAGAATCGTTTGAAAAGAGGATATATGGACGAAACAAAAATCATTACGCAAAAATTAAATTTGTTTTATGGGCAGAACCATGCACTGAGGGATGTCGATATGCAAATTAAGGAAAAGGCAATTACTGCATTTATAGGTCCGAGTGGATGTGGAAAATCAACTTTCTTAAAAACACTGAATCGGATGAATGACCTAGTGGAAGGGGTTAGAATTGAAGGTACGGTTACCATTGATGGAGAGGATATTTATAGTCCAAAAGTTGATACTACACTCCTGCGCAAGAAAGTAGGTATGGTATTTCAGCAACCCAACCCGTTCCCAATGAGCATTTATGACAATGTGGCATATGGCCCTAGAATTCATGGAATACATTCGAAAGCAAAGTTGGATGAAATTGTGGAAGAAAGTTTACGTGGAGCAGCAATCTTTGAGGAAGTCAAGGATAGACTAAAAAAATCAGCGTTGGGATTATCAGGTGGACAGCAACAACGACTTTGTATTGCAAGGGCACTTGCAGTAGAACCTGAAATCATCTTAATGGATGAACCAACCTCGGCACTTGACCCGATTTCAACGCTTAAAATTGAAGATTTGATGATAGAGCTGAAATCAAAATATACGGTTGTAGTGGTAACTCATAATATGCAGCAGGCAGCCAGAGTGTCAGATTATACAGCCTTTTTCCTGGTTGGAGAAGTTGTCGAGTTTGATGCTACTAATAATATATTTACTCGTCCTCGTGAAAAAAGAACAGAGGATTATATAACAGGAAGATTCGGTTAAAGAGATCGGTTGAAAGAGTAATCTTTCACACTGGTTATTGAAGAAAGGTATGGCTATTAAAATGACCACAAGAGTAAGTTTTGAACATGAACTAGAAAATTTGAAGAATAGTTTGGATGAAATGAGCCTTCATGTAGAGCATTCCATTGATAAACTATTTAGTGCAATGGAACAAATGGATAGTGAACTGGCAGAGTATTTATATAAAAATGACAGAGTTGTAAATGATATGGAGAGAAGTATTGAATCGCAATGCCTTTCTATTATCACAAGACAGCAGCCAGTTGCAGGAGATCTACGTCTGGTCTCTTCAGCGCTTAAAGTTGTTACAGATATTGAAAGAATTGGAGATCACGCAGTTGATATTGCAGAGCTGATTTTGAGATGGAACAATGTAAAGATGCTTTCCTATTCATCCCATATTTCACCGATGATTGAAGCGTCCAAAGATATGGTGCATAGAGCGGTAGCGGCGTTTACCAATAAAGATATGGATAGTGCAAAAGATGTGATTAAGAGCGATGATGTCGTTGATGAATTATTCAATAAAGTTAAATTTGATGTCATTGATTTATTAAGAAAAGGAACAGATAATGTGGATATCTGCATTGATATTATGATGATTGCAAAATATCTGGAAAAAATCGGAGACCATGCTGTTAACATTGCAGAATGGGAAATCTTCAGGGAAACAGGTTCTATTCGTGACATCCGGCTTTTGTAATAATAAATTTTACAAAAATTTTTATTAAACTTTACGTCAACTCTACAATCTGATAAGATTTATGATGGAATACAAAGTAAACATCGAATTGTGGAGGAAGAACTGATGACCAAAGATGATTTGGAAATGATATTAAAGTTTATTGGCGGATTGGGCATGTTCCTGTATGGCATGAATGTTATGGCAGATGGATTGCAGAAGTCAGCAGGTAGCAAGCTTAAAAAATTAATGGAATTTTTAACTAAGAATAGATTCGTTGCAATCCTTGCAGGTGCGGCAATAACTGGTATCATTCAAAGTAGTTCAGCAACTACTGTTATGGTAGTTGGATTCGTCAATGCGGGAGTGATGAATCTGACACAGGCAGTCGGTGTTATTATGGGAGCCAATATTGGAACAACGGTAACGGCATGGCTTGTTTCCATGAATGAATGGGGCAGTATGCTAAAACCAGAGTTTTTTGCTCCTGCCTTACTTGGAGTTGGTGCTTTTTTAATCCTGTTCAGTCAAAAAGAGAATAAAAAAAAGATTGGCGAGATTTTAGTAGGGTTTGGTGTATTATTCATCGGTTTAAGTTTTATGTCTGGATCCATTGCGCCTTATAGAGATGCGCCGATTTTTACCAATGCATTTATTGTTTTAGGAAAGAATCCATTTCTGGCTATCTTGGTGGGTGCTGTGGTAACTGGAATTATACAGAGTTCCTCAGCGTCTGTAGGTATCTTGCAGACACTTGCCTTGAACGGGATTGTATCCTGGCAGTCAGCCGTATTTATTACACTGGGACAGAATATTGGAACCTGTGTAACAGCACTTTTGTCTAGTACAGGGGCTGGAAAAAATGCAAAAAGAGCTTCAATGATCCATTTGTTATTCAATGTAGTAGGAGCAGCCAGTTTTGGTGTTGTTATGTTTCTATTATTTTCATTTAATCAGACATGGGCACAAGAAAAGATTACGAGTGTCCAAATCTCTATTTTCCACACGATATTCAATGTTTCCTGTACAATTATTTTGTTTCCGTTTGCGGATTTGCTTGTGAAGATGTCCGGATGGATTGTTGGGGAAGAAAAGGTTGCATCGGTAGAAGAGAAACCTGACTTA
>CANRNK010000072.1 GCA_947631985.1 uncultured Lachnospiraceae bacterium
GAGTGAAAAAAGTATGCATTATAAATTCGCAACATCTGCACTCGAGGAATTAGAATGGCTTACATTAAATGATAGAAAAAGTTTTATCAAAGTTAACAAACTACTTCGTGATATTGCACGTGTCAGTGATGCTTCAGGGGAAGGATGCCCGGAGTTACTGAAAGGAGATCTTTCTGGCTTTTATAGCCGTAAGGTGAATAAAAAAGAAAGCCAACACTGGCTTTCTTTTTCTGAAAATTACTTTTAAAGTGGTGTTCCGCAACTTTCACATGTTCCCTTACCATTCTCAAAGTCACAAGAGTTCCACAGTTGACACATTCTACAACTTTTTCATCAGGAGCAATCATGCCACCGATACTGTTTGAAACTGAATTATCCTGGTTCTTCATAACACCTGCAAACAATCCAAGAATGCTATCAACGACATGCTTCATAATGCCTCGAAGCTCCAAGATGGAACCAATGGCTAATAAGATAACAAAAGCAATTACATTACTGTACCACTTTCCACCTAAGATATTTGATAAAAGTGGGAATAAAATTACGACATAAATTATAAAACGGACCAAAAATCTCAAAATTTTCATTTCAATTCCTTCTCTCTATTTTTATTCTTTATTTTTGTTCTCTATTTTCTAAAATATTACAAATCCTTACATAGAAACGCCACATTCTGGACAAAACTTAGGAGAACCTTGATAAGTTGCGTTGCATTTTGGACAGGTGGAAGATTTTTTGTCGGCGGCAGGTGTTGCTGCCATTTGCGTGAAGATATTCTCAGCAACGATACCCATGCGATTTCCGACTACACTTCCGGCTGCGACACCAACGCCTAGCCCGACAGGACCACCAACGGCAAGACCTTCATTGCTTGCGGCCTTATCCATCACATCAAATTGCCGTGTCTTATCATAAGTTGTTCCGAGGTTGCCTAATCGTTCGGCTTCAGCCTGGCTTACTCTGGAAATACGATTTGCTTCCATTTCGATATCGAAACTTTTGCTTTCAAGACTTTTATATAATGCCCAGGAATCATCTTCAAGAACATTGAAGCCCCTTACATAGCAGCCTTCTATACTAAGGCCGTATGAAATTAGTTCATCCTGCATTCTTTCTTTTAATGGCTGCTCAATAATATTGACGCTTTGTTGCAATTGTACAAAACCAGCATTGTTTGCCATCATGTATTCGCCGATTGTCTTTTGGAGCTTGGAAACCATCATACCACGCATGGCTTCTTTGAAGTTCTCAACAGTAAAGACCCGTCCTTGACCTGCCATTTCAACAAACAACTGCCTTATTCACAAACCAGATTTCGGCTCTGTTTGGAGAAGAGCCACCGTACGCTAATGTTAATAATTGCTTGGCAATCAACCTGGAACCTTTAATGATGGCGATTTTGTCGTACTTATAGATCATTTCATTGGACTGTCCACTAATTTGTGGATTGGTAACTACATCTGGTAGATTGTCTACTATTGTCTTTTTTACATTGTCGAGAAATCCCATGTCAATCTCCTTATACACCCCTTTTTTGTCCCAATTCCACGTGCATTTTTGAGCAGCATTTCAGAGTAAGTTTCACGAAGAAGAAAGACGGTTACTGAAATATTATAACATTATGCAAAATCAATTTTCAATCCTTTTTGATATACAATATGTTAAATTGATCAAAAAAATCATTTTTTTTGTTGGGTTTTGTTTATTCGGTCTGTTCTGCAACCGTACCATCTGCATTGAATTGGAAAGAACCTAAAGCAGGGAGACTAAAACTTCTATATTCCTAATTTGAAATATGTTATGATAGGAACAAATCTGGCGAATTTATGGGGGTACGTAAATGAGAAGAATCTGGTGGTCCTTTTTATTGGTATTAGGCATGGTGTTACTCGCGCCAACAACAGTTCATGCAACGCAGGATGATGGTACAATTTTGGTTTTGAATTCTTATCATCAGGGGTTTTCGTGGACGGATGAAGAAATGAAGGGAATTTTACAAGAAATTGACGAATCTGGACTGGAGCTTGAGATTTTCATTGAATATCTGGACTGGAAAAAATTCCCGACCGATTGGAATCTGCAAGGATTCCGAGATTTGATTGAACAGAAATATTACAATAGCAATCTTGACATTATTCTATGTACAGACGATTCTGCTTTCACATTCGCGCGAGAGAATAGGGATGAACTCTTCAAAGGAGTACCAATTGTGTTTTGTGGTGTGGATGGTCTGGATTACGAGGAACTGTCATCAAACCAGGATAATTATACGGGTGTCATGCAGATTATGAATCCGTATGGAACAATACAGGCGGCAAAGGCGATTGATCCAGACCTTCAGACAATCTATGTAGTCTATGACAACACAGGTAGCGGGCAGGCTATTGGAGAATTATGTGCCAGATCGGCAAAGCAGGTTTCAGCGAACCTTGAGGTTGTGTTATTAAATGACCTGGGAACAGACGTAATCTATGATACGGTCTCAAAGGCAAAGGAACATTCTATCGTACTGATGACCAATTATGTGCTAAGTGATAATTGGACCTACATGAGCCAGGAGAGATTCTGTGAGCAGGTAGCGATGAGATCGGCAGTTCCGGTCTATCATCTCTATCAGTTTGGACTCGGACACGGCATGCTGGGTGGGGATTTGATTCTTGGAAGTATTCAGGGAGAGAAAGCAGCCAGTCAGGCAATCAGGATTCTTCGAGGAGAGGGTGCGAATCAGATCCCTATTTTGAATGAAGATACCAATCAGATGATGTTTGACTTTACAACGATGCAGAAGTTTGGGCTTTCCAGAGATGAACTGCCTGAAAACAGTGTGGTAATCAATTCACCAATTGATTTTTTTCAGATGTACAAGGGGCAGATTATCAGTGCGATTGTAGTATTTATCTTATTACTTGCTTTTACGATATCGCTCTTATTTTACATCCGTAAAATTCGAAGCATGCAGAAAACACTCAAAGAAAATCACGAGGAGCTGACGGCACTCTATGAAGAGATTACTGCATCTGAAGAAGAAATGCGGGCGCAGTACGAAGAAATTATTGATGCACATGAGCTACTGGAAATAAGCAATCATAAGCTGGTTCAGCTGACAGAGCATGATACCCTGACAGGGCTTTATAATAGGTATTATCTCTATGAAGTGATTGACAATCTATTAAGAGAGAGTCAGGATCCAGGTGCATTATATTTTCTTGATCTTGATAATTTTAAATATGTGAATGATACACTGGGGCATTCTGTAGGAGATATTTTGCTACAGAATCTCAGCACAAGAATGAATGGGATTCTGGAAGCGGAGATTCATTTGGTCAGATTAGGCGGAGATGAATTTGTGTTCTTCTATCCTTCTGTCTCAGACAAAATCCTGATTGAGAACTTTGCAAAAAAAATACTGGCAATCTTTGAAGAACCGTTTTTAATAGAAGAAAACAATCTGATTATCAGCGCGAGTGTTGGAATCGCAATTTCACCACAAAATGGAAATACCATGGAGCTTCTTTTGAAAAATGCTGACATGGCGATGTATTATATTAAAAACAAGGGAAAAAATGGATATTATTTCTTTGATGATTCTCTTGATTTGATGATGTGGGAACGTGTTAGTATTGAACGGAAATTCAAAAAAGCAATGGAAGAGAACGAGTTCTATGTTGTATACCAGCCGCAGATTTGTCCAGTTAGTGGGGAAGTGGAAGGATTTGAGGCATTACTTCGGTGGAGGAGTGATGGAGTCCTGATTCCACCGCTCAAGTTCATTCAGATTGCAGAAGAAAATGGCTTTATCATACAGCTTGGAGAATGGGTCTTAAGGCAGGCGTGTAAGGACATTGTGAAGCTCAATAAGGAGAGAAACACCAATTATAGAATTTCTGTCAATGTCTCAGTGATTCAGTTATTACAAAGCGATTTCGTACAGACGGTACTCGGTGTAGTACAGGAAACAGGACTGAGTCCGGAACAGCTGATACTGGAAGTGACAGAATCTGTATTCATGGAGTCGGCAGAGTATATTGCAGAACAACTAAAACGCCTTAGAAATGAAAAAATAGGAATTGCCCTGGATGATTTTGGAACAGGATATTCGTCCCTGGCGTATCTGAAGGATTTTCCAATTACAATTATCAAAGTGGATAAAATATTCATTGATTCTATCCTTGGAACGCAAAGTATTCATAACATTACAGATACCATTATTAACCTGGGGCATGAATTGCATCTGAAAGTGGTCGCAGAAGGGGTGGAAGAGAAAGAGCAGGTGTCATTTTTGTTAAATAGTCAATGTGATCTGATCCAGGGATTCTTCTATGCAAAACCTATGGTGATGGAGGATTTGGTGAAGTGGCTTGGGTATCCGATGAAATAGGACGCATAAGTAAGAAAGACAGTAAATATAAAGGATAGATAGAAGGAGATTCCGTGTGTTAGAGCAAAACAGTATTTCACTAGATGAATTAAATAGTTTTAAAAAGGATGAATATCTTTTAATCGATATCAGAGAGGATGACGCATATCAGCATGGTTGCATAGATGGTGCAATCCATGTGGAAAAGGAAACGCTTCTTAAAGGAACAGTTGATTTGCCAAAAGACAAGAAACTCATTCTCTATTGCATGAAAGGCTTGATTAGCGGAGAAGTTGCCAAGACACTGAGAGAGCAAGGATTCGATGCATATGATCTTCCGGAGGGGTACGCTGGCTGGGTTGTCTGGATGATGAAAAAGGAAAAAGAACAGGGCGAGAGTTGCCGGGCGGATGAAATTGAAAAAAGTATTCGGAAAAAATTTCACAAAGTACTTTTTAGCCGGTTTGCCAAAGCTGTCAATCAATATGAAATGATACAGGAAGGTGATAAAATAGCGGTTTGTATTTCAGGTGGCAAAGACTCCATGGTGATGGCAAAATTATTTCAGGAATTAAAGAGGCACAATAAGTTCCCTTTTGAATTAGAGTTCCTTGTCATGGATCCTGGGTACAGCCCAACCAACCGCGAAGTAATTGAAGACAATGCCAAAAAGATGGGGATTCCTGTAACGATATTCGAATCTCCTATTTTTGATGCGGTCTTTGAAATTGAGAATTCCCCCTGTTATCTGTGTGCGAGAATGAGGCGGGGATATTTATATAGTAAAGCAAAGGAACTTGGATGCAATAAGATTGCGCTAGGGCACCACTATGACGATGTGATTGAAACTGTTCTGATGGGAATGCTCTATAGTGGTCAGATTCAGACGATGATGCCGAAACTTCACAGTACAAATTTCGAAGGAATGGAACTGATCAGACCAATGTACCTCATCCGGGAAGATGATATCAAGCATTGGAGAGATTATAATCACCTGCACTTTATCCAATGCGCCTGCAGATTTACCGATAACTGCTCCATTAATCCTGATGAGAAGACGGACTCTCGAACCGGATCGAAGCGAGTTGAAATTAAAAACCTGATTCGGGAAATGAAGAAGGGAAATCCATATGTGGAGGGAAATATTTTTAAGAGCATTGAGAATGTAAATCTGGATACGGTAATTGGATATAAGCAAAAAGGAGAAAGACATAGCTTTTTGGATGAATATAGATAGAAATTACATGGAAAAAAGATAAAAAAAGGGGAATGTATTGTGAAAAAAGTAAGTATTATTATCCCATGTTACAATGCACTTGATTATGTTGAGGAGTGCATGAAAGCACTTGAAGTTCAGACAATTGGAATGGAGGCACTAGAGATTATTCTGGTTAACGATGCTTCAACAGATGAAACCTATGGAGCATTGTGCAAATGGGAACAAAAGTATCCGGAATCAATTATGGTGGTTAACCTGGAACAGAATGGAAAACAGGGACGGGCTAGAAACATTGGGATGACTTATGCTACCGCAGAGTATATTGGATTTGCAGATATTGATGATACAATGGTTCCGCAGATGTATGAAAAGCTATATAGTGCTGCAAGTCAGTTTGAATGCGACCTTGTTGTATGTAGATCCAGGAAGCTAAGTATTGAAGAAAAAGATACTATAAGTTTAAAGAGAACCGAAGAAAAAGACTGGATGTTTACTGTAGATGATGAGGAGAAGCGAAAAATCTTCCTGGATATGGACTTCAATGTTGCGGTATGGAATAAATTGTATCGAAAAGAGTTAATTATTACAAACGAGATATACTTTCCAGAAGGAATTATATATGAAGATATTTTTTTTACAGCGCTTGTAAAAATGTATGCAAAAAAGGTGTATGTACTTGAGGAAGAAATGTACCGGCATTTTGTCTGGCCGAATTCTACATCGCAAGATAATTCTGACTGGAGAAAAAGGATTGATTGGTTGTTTGTGGAAGAGAAAAAGATTCTGGAAATGAAAAAGAGAGGTTTGTTTGAAGGTCATCAAGATTACTTTGAGCGTGAATTTGTACTAAGCTATCTTACACTAATTAAGAATCTAATTATGAACTATGGCTTTATTTCAGAGGAGTTAGTTGCCTATTTAAAGGACAGAGCTCTAAAGATGTTCCCGGATTTCTTGAAAATTGAAATTGCACAAAAACTTTTAAAAGGTTCAGAAACAGAATTTACAAGGATAGCACTTGAAGGGTTTCGGAGTGAAATAACGAAAGAGTACATGGAAAGACTTGTGTATTCAGTATTTCCAAGGGAATAGAACATTACTTTGTATTTTTATTAAAAAATACTAAAGTCTTAACAATTCTGTCCGATAAATATTATGAACATGTATTAATCCATGGAAGGAGGAACAAACATGCGTATAGAAGCTTATACACAGGTACAACAGTTGTACAACAACAAAAATACAGCAAAAGTGAAAGAAACAACGAAAGCTAGCTTTGCTGATCAGCTTCAGATTTCGAGTTTGGGAAAGGATATCCAGACTGTGAAACAGGCGGTAGCGAATACTTCTGATATCAGAGAAAATCTGACAGCACCGATTAAGGCTGCCATTCAGAATGGAACCTATGAGGTGAGTGGAGACAACTTCGCGGACAGATTATTAAAAAAATACGATGAAATGAGGTAATTCCAGTGGCAAGCTTGATGCAGGATTTAATTGTGGTCTTAGAACAGGAAAATTCTGAGTATGAGCTCTTACTGGAATTGTCAAATCGTAAAACAGGTTTTATCGTGGCAGCTCAGTTATTGGAGCTGGAGAAAATCACGGATGAGGAACAGATCGTTGTAAACAGAATTCATCAGTTAGAAAACAAAAGAGAAAACCTGATGAACGATATCGCCAACGTAATTAACAAGGATGTTAAAACTTTAAAACTGGTCAATTTGGTACAGATGCTCGGAAACAGACCTGATGAACAGGAGAAGCTTTCCGCTGTACATGAACGGTTAAAAGACACGATGAAACATATGGTACGTGTGAATGACCAGAATAGAGATCTGCTTGGCAATGCCCTTGAGATGGTTCAGTTTGATTTGAATCTGATTCAGGCATTGAGAAGTGCGCCGGAAACAGCCAATTATAACAAAGGGGCTTATGCATCTGGGAGTATAATTGCGAACCAGAGAAGTGGTTTCGACGCAAAACAGTAGAATAGTAGAGGTGATAACATGTCGTTAATGGGAAGTTTATATGTTGGCACATCGGGCTTGCAGACAAGCCAGAATGCTCTGAATACAACTGCACATAATATGTCGAACGTAGATTCAACAGGCTACGCGAGGCAACAAGTCTCTTTGAGTACAAAAACATATAATACTCTTTCTATCAATGCGTCCTCTGTTGCCAATCAACAGGTAGGTCTGGGCGTAACCTATTCCGAGGTCAGACAGGTTAGGGATTATTTCCTCGATCAAACATATAGAAAAGAATCCGGTCGTAGTGCTTTTTATGAGGCATCAGCAGAAGCACTTGAAGAAGTGGAATCTTTATTAGGGGAACTCTACGGAGTTTCTTTTAGTGAATCTCTTGATAATCTCTGGCAGGCAGTTCAGGAACTCGCCAAGAATCCTGAAAACTCTGTCAATCAGGGATTATTAATGCAACGTGCATCAGAGTTCTTGAGCAATGGACAGGCAGTTTATAATGGACTGAATGATTACCAGGACAACCTGAACCTTCAGGTAAAAGAAGATGTAGATAGAATCAATGAGATTGGCCAGCAACTAAAGACCGTAAATGATGCAATACGAAAAATTGAAGTGGGCGGATTTGAGAATCCCAATGACCTTCTTGATCAGAGAAACAAGCTGATTGATGAGCTCTCTTCCCTTGCAAAGATTTCCTATGAAGAAGATATCTATGGAACGGTAAACGTAAGTATAGAAGGGGAACCTTTTGTAACGGGAGACTCTGTATACGAAATCGGACTTCACTTGGATAATGTGACCGGATTTTATACACCATTTTGGCCACAGAATGCAACTTATACACTAGATGCAGATGGAAAGAAAATCTATAATATTGAAAATGCAAAAGTATTTAATACCGCACAGCCGATTTCATCTGATCTTGATTCGGACATTGGTGGGTTAAAAGCATTGATTGTTGCGAGGGGAGATCACAGAGCGGACTATACTGACCTTTCCGATGCCACATACTATGACAGCACTATTTCGCAGTCAGTTATCATGAATGTGCAGGCAGAGTTTG
Source organism: uncultured Lachnospiraceae bacterium (assembly GCA_947631985.1). Lineage (GTDB taxonomy): Bacteria > Bacillota > Clostridia > Lachnospirales > Lachnospiraceae > SZUA-378. The sequence goes on from CANRNK010000072.1 coordinate 8,628, forward strand.
ACCAGTTGATACACAGCGTCGTGACTGCAATCAATGGAGTATTTGCTGATGCGGTGGATCCAACAACGAACTATATGCGTGGAGAAGATGGAAATCCATTTCAGATGTTTCAAAAGATTGCAACAGCTGGATATGATGCATTGGGGGCACCAATCGCAGAAGATCCAAATGCTCCTGAGACGTTATATACGATAGCAAATCTGCAGATCAATTCGGAACTTGCAGAGCAACCAAGTAAGCTTGGATTTATCAAAGAAGATGGAAGTGTGGATCAGGAGACAGCAGATGCCCTGAAGGCACTTTTTACAGCAGAAGAATATAATCTGAATCCGAACGTGACCAAGAAAAACACTTTTATTGGGTACTACTCAGATTTAGTCTCGCAGGTAGCCAACTCTGGACAAGTGTATCGAAGTATTGTAACCAGCCAGGAGTATACCGTATCTTCCATTGAGGCAGCGAGGCAGCAGGTGATTGGTGTTTCGACGGATGAAGAATTAACCAATATGATTAAATTTCAAAATGCTTATAATGCGGCAAGCAGATACATAAATGTAATAGATGAAATGCTTGAACATGTGTTGACAGCACTTGGATAAAAAAAGAAAAAGTAAATGAAAAAAATACGATTCGGAGGTGAGTTCTTATGCCATCAACATTTTTTGGATTAAATATTGCATATAGTGGATTGACAGCATCCAGTGTTGCATTGAATACAACGGGAAACAATATTGCGAATGTTGAGACAAAAGGATATAGCAGACAGACGGTTTCGCAGCAGGCATATGATGCACTTAGAACGTTTACCACCTATGGATGTGCAGGCGCAGGAGTAGATACCATCGCAATCGAGAGAATTCGGGATGAGTTCTATGATGTAAAATATTGGAATAACAACACCAGTCTTGGCGAGCAGGATATCAAACAGTACTATATGGAAGAAATTGAGAATTATTTTGTGGACGATGAAACCACAGCGGGTTTTACTACTATTTTTAACGAAATGTATGATGCCCTCGCAGAGGTCAAGAAGAATTCGGGGGATACCACAACCATCACGCAGTTCTTGGGCTATGCGAAGAATATGACAGACTACTTTAACAATCTGGCAGGAAATCTTCAGAAAGTACAAACGGACACGAATTCAGAAATGAAAATACAGGCCGACCAGATCAACTCAATAGCGGCGCAGGTGGCTACCCTGAACAAACAGATTAATGTGATTGAGATTTCGGGAGTAACGGCCAATGAACTACGCGACCAGAGAGCACTCTTGGTAGATAAATTGTCTAAAATCGTAGATGTTGAAGTGTCGGAGACACCTGTATATGATGTGAATAATCCGGACAGAGTAACCGGTGCGAACCGGTTCATGGTAACCATCGCTGGTGGACAGACATTAGTAGATACGAATGAATACAATACGCTTGTCTGCAAAGCAAGAAGCGCCGATGAGCGTGTGAACCAGTCTGATATAGATGGGTTATATGACATCAAGTGGTCCAATGGATCTGACTTTGGAATGTATAGTGCAAACCTTGGAGGAACGCTGAAGGGGTTAATCGCGATTCGCGATGGTAATAATACCGCGAACTTTAATGGAAAGGTTTCTTCCATTGGTTCTACTTTAATAGGAGCAACCACATATCAGACTGTAACGATTGACGCACCAGCTGAATACTTGGGAGATATCAACAAATCCACCTTGCCGGAAAACGGAGGAGTCATTACAGTTGGGAATAAGCAATTAAAGTTTGATAGTTGGACATTTGATGAAGCGACAAGTCGCTATACTTTTGTGTTAAGTGACTCTAATACAACTGAGCTTAATACCAATCATGTGGGGCTCGAGTCAAAAGTAGGAGCAAGCATTCAGTACCAGGGTGTTCCTTATTACATGCAACAGATGAATGAATGGGTCAGAACATTTTCGGAGACTTTTAATGGATTGCTTACGCAGACTGATTCAGTAGATGGCTATGGAAATGCAGCAACTCCTCTATTTACAGGAATCAACGGAACTGGAACAGCCGAATATAATATGGCAACAGACAGTTATTACAATATTACTGCTTTGAACTTCACCATTTCTTCTGCGATGATTGCAGATGCACAGAAGTTTGCAACGCATACCGGAGCAAGCGAGGGAAGCTCGAAATATGATGTGATTGACGATTTAATTGATTTGAAGACCAATAAAGATAAAATGAACTTCAGGGGAAGTTCGTCGAGTGAATTCCTGCAGTGTATTTTATCGGATGTTGCAATCAATGCGAGTAATGCCAATACATTTTATCTAAACTATACCAATCTGTCTTCTACAATTAATACGCAGAGACTTTCCGTATCGGGAGTAGATCAGGATGAAGAAGCATTAAATCTGGTCAAATACCAGAATTCCTATACGCTTGCGTCCAAGATGATTCAGACATTAACGGAATGCTATGATAGATTGATACTTCAGACAGGAGTGTAAATTTCGTCTATCCGAAGGAAGGGAGTAACAGATGAGAATAACCAATAAGATTATGCAGAATAATTCACTTACCAATATTAATAACAATAAAATTCTGCAGGATAACCTGAATACACAATTATCAACACAAAAGAAAATTACCAGACCTTCAGACGACCCTGTCGTTGCAATTCGTGCACTCCGTCTTCGCACCAATCTAAGCGAGATCACACAATACTATGAGAAAAATGTGGAGGATGCCAAGAGCTGGCTTGGTGTAACGGAAGATGCACTTAGCAGTACATCAGGTGTAATTACGGATATGTATGAAGAATGTCAGTCGGGTGCGGAAGAAAGTCTGACAGCGGAAAACAGGCTTTCGATTCTGGAAAATTTGAAGGAACTTCGCAATGAAGTGTATAGCACAGGGGATGCGGACTATGCAGGAAGAAGCCTTTTTACAGGGTATAGAACACAAACCAAATTACTTTTCCAGGAGGATAAGGCACAGCAGTATAAAATTACAGAAAATCTGAAGAAGGCATCGATTGATAAAATCACCTATATAAATTCAGGAACGATAAACGAAACAACAGCGGCGAATTACAATGCGGTGGGAGCTACGACGGAGCAGGACGTATCTACAAGTAGTATTTCAAGAATTAGGCTGGCCTATGATACGCTTTCAAGTGGTGCCGTTGCAGGAGAATTTCCGACAATTAATATCGATGGACTTGGAGCCATTGAACCGGGAGGAGCAGCTGTTCTTGTTGGTGCTTATTCTGTCACAATGGAAACAAGG
>CANRNK010000073.1 GCA_947631985.1 uncultured Lachnospiraceae bacterium
TAATATTCGCTATCTGCTGATGTCCTTCGCCCTGTCACAGAAACTGGATCCCAAAGAGTCCATCTGGAAGCGCATGCTGCTCGCATATGGAGTAACAGATGAAATATTTGGGATTTCAGTGAGCGTGGAGGGAAGACTGAATCCATATTATACCTATGGTGCCATTTCGGCGACTGCACCATGCTGGGCACTTGGTACCTTACTGGGTGTGTTAGTAGGAGATGTTCTTCCAGTATCAGTATTAAATGCACTTGGAGTTGCTCTTTATGCTATGTTTCTTGCGATTATCATACCTCATGCAAAAAAGGAAAAGACGATAGCAGGTCTTGTGGTCTGTTCGATGCTGGTCAGTCTGCTATGTTCCTGGATTCCGGGAATCAAAGAACTTTCAGCAGGGACCAGAGTGATTCTACTGACTGTTATCATTTCGTTTCTTGCGGCAGTCCTCTTTCCAATAGAAGAAAGAAAAGAAACGGATAAAATAGTAGAATCTGATGAAAGAAAGGAGCAATCACATGAATCATAATATGGCAGGATATTTGTTTGTTATGGCTTTGGTTACCTATCTGATCCGGGTGCTACCCCTTACTCTTTTTAGAAAAGAAATCAAAAATGTTACATTCAGGTCGTTTCTTCATTATGTTCCCTTTGTTACACTTTCTGTTATGACAGTCCCCGCTATTTTTTTTGCAACGACGAATCTATGGGCTGGAGTAGCTGCATTTTTTATTGCTATATTTCTGGCATATCGTGGAAGAAGTCTCTTTCAGGTAGCAGCAGGAGCTTGTATGGTAGTGTTTATCCTTGAAATTATAATATAAAAATGTAAAATGGACTTGACATTATATGTAAAGCGTAGTATACATTAATTGTAAAGCAGACTTTACAGAAAGGATGTGGGAAATTGCAGACGAGAATATCAGAATACCGAAAAGCAGGAAAAATTACCCAGAGTGAACTGGCGGATGCAGTAAATGTTACAAGGCAGACCATTATTTCACTGGAAAACGGGAAATATAAAGCTTCACTGGTGTTGGCACATAAGATTGCGCAGTTTTTCAAAGTCGGGATTGATGACATTTTTATTTTTAATGAGGAGGAAGAAAATTTATGAATGGTATTTTTTGTAGTAAAGCAAGTAGTTCTAATGAGGAATATAAAAAGGTGATCAGATTTAGAATGCGAATTTTTTGTATTATGTTTTTGCTAGGAGTAGTCACTTTTTTGGGTACGCTTTTTATTATGTTTCGGTTTTCATCAATGCTTAGTGATTACCAGTCAGGTGTGTATACGGGTGTCGGGTGTGGCTTGATGGGCGGGGCAGTAGCACTTTGGATTAAAAATAAAATGCTGCTGGGAAATGAAGAGAAATTAAAGAAAAGCCGTCTTGCCAGTTCAGATGAAAGAAATATTGAAATCAGTCAGAAAGCAATGAGAATTGCAGCGATGGCACTTATTATTGCTCTTTACCTTGTGGGAATCGTGGGTGGATTTTTTTACCCTGTTTTAATAAAAGTATTATTGTTTTTGGTTTGTATCTTTTTACTCGTCTATGTAGCTGCATTTAAAATGATTGATAAAAAAATGTAAAACTGAATTCGTGTTGACATAACTATGCGTATTCGTTATAATTTTAAGAACAGAAACCATTTCAGACACCGTGCGCTCCAAGGGGCGCAACGGTGTTTTTTCTTTCATGAGGGAAGGAGCTCTTAGTGAAAAAAAGCAAACTATTTAAAATGGGTAAAAAAATCATATCAGTGATACTGACGATTGCAGTAGTGGCAGGGATGTCCAATGCAACAGGAATCGGAAACGGTGTCAGAGCAGCTGCAAATGCATCTATCGTAGTCTGTGGAATCAATGCAGATGGAAAAACAGCTACTGTGGTGGCAAATGCGCCAACGCTTCCAGCAAGTGATGACAACGTCTTTTACTTGTTTGAAGCCCCCACCTATGCAGGGGGTCTGACAGGCAATTACATCGCATCCGTTCCCATGAATACAACCGTAACGTTCCAATTTGATCTTCTAAAGGGACAGGCGACCTCAAGATTATTTTCAAAATTTACGATTGCAGTAAAACAGGGAGGACAGTGGGTTCCAATCAGTAATACCTGCTATCTTACGAATCCTGAGGCAATTGCAACAAAAACAACCGCGAGAACGGTAACCGGATCAAAAAAAGGACTTCACATTGATCCGACAAAACTTGCATCAAACGAACTGACAGATTTAGGCGTGAAACATGCAACTTATAACATTCCGCTTTCCTACATCATTGGACCAACTACCAATGCAAGCTATCCTACAATCAATTATACCTATAATGGTAAGACCTATCAGTTCAATGGACTGACAATTGCGGAGTATGACTTTGTATTTAGCAATCTTGCAAAAAGAGGAATTTCAGCCTCTGCAATTTTACTAAATCAATATACGGGTGCATCGGCACATCTGGTTCATCCTCTGGCAAGAGACGGATTTGTATGCAGTTACTATGCTTTTAATACAGCAGAACCTGCCGGCGTAGAACACATTGCTGCAATTGGATCTTTCCTCGCTCAAAGATATAATGGATCCAATCCTAAAATCGGAAAAGTAGATAATTGGATCATTGGCAATGAAGTGACTGCCAGAACACAGTGGAATTATATCCAGAATATGAGCTTGGAAGCTTATGTGGAAGAATATGCCAAGGCAGTCAGACTTTTTTATACTGCAATTAAAAGTGAAAATGCGACAGCCAATATTTATGTATCGATTGATCAGCAGTGGGATCGTAACAGAGGTGGCACAGATAATTATGATGGAAAAGATTTGTTAAATGCCTTTAATGCAAATATTTCATCAAAAGGAAATATTGACTGGGGTGTTGCGTGTCATCCACATCCAGTTCCACTTACCTGGGCGCCGTTTTGGGCGCTACCAGCCAACTATGCAAGAATGGGATTGATTTCTCATGGAGAAACAACCAAGTTCCTTACGATGGAAAATATTGAAGTGTTAACAGACTTTATGTGTAAACCAGAAATGATTTCCTCCACCGGTCAGGTCCGTTCCATTATTGCAAGTGAAGTGGGTTATACTTCAACACAGGGACAGGAATACCAGGCAGCGGCTTTTACGTATGGATATCTTCAGGCAGCGCATAACCAGCACATTGATGCATTTATTGTTACCAATCAGACAGACTCCCCAATAGAAATGGCACAGGGATTAAGTTATGGATTGAGTGCAACAGATGGATCACATAAATTAATATATGATTTTTATAAAAATATTGACACACCAAACGCAGGCGCCTATACGGAGTCAGCTCGGAATATAATAGGATTATCAGATTGGGGACAAGTACTACATGCAAGATAGTCGTTGTAAACAAAAAAATAAGTCTGGCCACATGCTTTCATGGTTGTGCTCCTGCCTGCTGGCAGGGGTATTGATGAGTGTGAGTCCGCTTATGGCCAGGGCAGAAGGAACCGTAGGAAGTGAAGTGGTTGTTTCACCTGAAATTCCAGGAATTCAATATCTCATCATGTCAGGGAGTGTACCAATCCGTACACTTCCTGATGACTCCACAAAAGCATGTTCCGTCATGCAAGCAGGAGAGATCGTGATTGCAACAGGCGTAACAAAAACTGGATGGTATCACATCACGTATTGTGGTATTGATGGGTACATCAAATCAGATTTGATTCAGCCTTATACTGGAGGGATGGAACAGACACCACAGCCAAAGATCGTTCAATCAAAAGAGGAATTCGTAATCAGTGCACTGGGGGATAGCATTACATACGGAGAGAATGTTTCCTCACAGGAGAAAGTATATGCGAGTGTACTTGGACAGATGATTGGTGCAAATAAGGTCTACAACTATGGATTACGTGGTTCTGCAATCGCAGGAAATCATCCGGATCGTTTTGTAGATCGTTTCAGAGATATGGCGCCTGATGCAGATTTGATTCTTGTATTTGGTGGAACCAATGATTATGGTTTTGATACCCCTCTTGGTAAGATGGGAGATACAACAGTGGATACCTTTTATGGGGGTGTCAATCTTCTGATGTGTGAAATGTTACAGAGATATCCGAAAGCAGAGATTGTTTTTCTTACCCCGACTAGAAGATTGAGAGATACAAGGCCAAACAAATCAGGAAATGTCTTATCAGAGTATGCAAAGGCAGTGAGCGAGCTGGGCGCATTTTATGATGTTCCAGTCATTGATTTGTTTTCTTCAGTGGAAGTAAATTTTCTGCCAAATCGTTCCCGTTACATGAAGGATGGAATTCACCCAGGAGATGTGGCGCAAAAGAAATTAGCAGAGTATGTGTATCAAAAATTCGTGATTGTCTCTGCTGAATCGTAAGAGGAAGCGGGACACATCATTATTAGTTCTCCGACCAGTTTTCAAGAAGAGATATGTTTTTAGGCAAAACCGTGGTATACTATATGATATTTCTACACTTGTTATGAAAAGAATCGAACAGTAAAAAAACAAGGAAAATGAGCGTCTGCTCAGTCAGGGTGATGTTTGAATCATGAAAACAGATAGTTTCGGTGAAATAAACAGTCGTTGGAGAAAGCTTTTACTAGACAGATTTTATATTATCGCATGGGTGGTTTTTTTCACGGAAGCGATTATTTTCTTTTTTGATGAGTGGGCAGGATTATTATTTCTTCCAATTCCGCTTTATTTATTTCGTTTTTTATTCTTACCCTCGCTTCTTAATTTTTTGGCGGTAGGAGTTGCATCTTTACTGAACCAGTCGGATCACTATACGGAAGAGACCAAGGATTTCATTGTCAGTCTTGCATGCTTTGCCGTATGTGCCTGTGTTGAACTGACACATTACGTGTTCGCACCTGTTTTATGTGCACCGACCATTGCAATCTATATTTCCAGTATTTTTGGCAATCACAGGACAACGAGAAGACTTACATTATATAGCCTGATAACTTTGATGCTGGCAACAATCCTTGCAGCGAATGAATTACGTGCAGGGGATAATCAGTTGTATCTGGATGTGGCAATTGCTTTTGTTATGATTTTATCTGCATATGGAATTGCGACACTTATGATCAAAAGAGAGCAGGAAAGAACGACATCCCTTTCTGCAAGTTACCAGAAGCAACTTGAATTATCAGAGCAGCTTAACCGGGACGTGCTGACAGGATTGTATAACAGAAAAGCAATGTTCAACATGCTTCGTTATGAAATTAGACAGATGAACACGATACATCTGGCGGTACTTGATATTGACGATTTCAAACTGGTCAATGACCGGTTTGGGCATGCAAAGGGAGATGAAGTCCTTCTGTACATTGCAAAATTATTTGACAGTTTTGTCGGAAAATTAGGCTATCCAGTTCGCTTTGGGGGCGAAGAGTTTGCTATTATTTTTTCCAATATTGAAGATGAAACTGTGATTATGGTACTTGAAAAAATCAGGATGGAGCTTTCAAATCATCCATTTCTTCTTGGGGACAATTCAGAAAAAACTTACATTACACTTAGTTGTGGTGTCGTAAAACATCATGATTCACAGTCTATTGATGATTTTTTCAAGTCGGCGGATCATGCAATGTATATGGCCAAGAACAAGGGTAAGAATAACGTTGTATTTATTCAAAGTAATTCATGAGGATAAATCATTCAAAAAAGGTTGGGGTGAAAATTTGTATTCTTTCGCCCTTTTTTAGTGGGGAAATAATCTGACGAAGATAGAAAGGTATGGTGTTCTAATGAAAATAAATCATAGTGAAGTGAAAGTGATTGCATGCGATATCGATGGAACGCTACTTCCTTATGGAGCAAGTGCAATCTCTGATGAGATTTTTGAACTGATTGACCAATTGACAGAAAAAGGAATCCATTTTTTAATTGCAAGTGGCAGAGGGGAAGAAAGTATTCGGGATCTGTTTGCTCCAGTGCAAAATAAAATCGAATATGTTTGTGCAAATGGTGCAATTTATATAGAAAAGGATGAGCTAATTTTTACACAGCCCTTTGAGCGAAGTGAAATCAATGGAATCCTGAATGATTTTAAAAAAGATACAAATCTAACGCCAGTGATTATGTGCGCAGATCAGTTTTACATTATCCTGAGTGGAGATGAAGAAGAGAAAAAGTCTAAGAGAGAGTTTTTAAAAGAGTCTGTACTTGAGAATATCATCGAAGTAGAGGGGCCGGAAGAGATTCCTCAAGAGATTTGCAAATTGGGTGTGTATCAGAAAGAAATCATGAATGCAAAAGAACTGAGCAGTTATAAGCACAGATGGCCGCATGCGATTATGGTTTCAGGTGGAGGAAATTGGCTGGACGTGACTTATCGTGGAACCAACAAAGGAAGTGCCTTAAAAAAAATACTACACCGAAAGGGAATGACACCGGATAATCTGATGACTTTTGGTGATAATGAAAATGATACAGAAATGTTGCAGATTGCCAAGTATGGGTTTGCTGTAAAAAATGCAGTGCAGGTGGCCAAACAGGCGGCTGCGTATGAATGTGAAAATGTGGCATCTATTCTCAGAAAACTAGTCTAAAGTTTTTCAGAACGTCAATGGACAGAATCGGAATTATAAGGTAATATAAAACAGGATTTTTTAGAAAGAGGGATTATAAAATGACCTGGATTCTGTTAGTATTACTGTATGGTATTTTAAAAGGCGCAAGAGAGGTCATTAAGAAGAAATCTCTGCAGGGAAGCACGGTGATGGAAGTACTTGTGGTCTATACCCTGCTTGCCTTTCTTATGGTTCTTCCGGATGTAGGGAATGCGACTGGTGTGGAACCGGTGTTTTTATTTTGGATCGCGGTAAAATCATTTTTGATATTTTTAGCCTGGATCTGTAGTTTTATAGCGATTGACAGAATGCCAATCAGTTTCTATGGCATACTTGATCTTTCCAGGGTTTTGTTTGCAACCTTGCTCGGAACGATAGTGCTGGGAGAAATTCTCGGGGTACCACAGATTGTTGGACTTACCTTTGTAAGTGCGGGGTTGATTCTGCTGAATGGAACGAGAAGGCTTCCTCTTGCAAAAACAGAAAAAATTGAGACCAGATATGTAGTGATTGCAGTATTTTCCTGTATCCTGAATGCATTTTCCGGTTTGATGGATAAAATATTAATGAGAAGTGTTACCAGTTCGCAACTCCAATTCTGGTATATGCTTTTTCTAGTCGTATTTTACGTAGGTTATATCCTGATTACCAAGAAAAAAATTAGATGGATCCAGACATTTAAGAATCATTGGATTTGGATTTTAAGTTTACTGTTTATCATAGCGGACAGAGCACTTTTTATGGCCAATGGAATGGAAGAGAGCAGGGTTACCGTCATGACGCTGATTAAGCAATCAGGGAGTCTGGTGACAATTCTTGCAGGAAAATTTATTTTCAAAGAAAAAAATATTAGATACAAGTTGATCTGCGCAGGAGTTATTATTACAGGGATTGTTGTTGCGGTAATGTAGAAGGGAAAGTGGACAAGGGAAATGCAATTATTGGAAACATTGAATGACAGACAAAGAGAGGCAGTAACCCAGATTAACGGACCTGTGCTCGTTCTGGCGGGAGCTGGGAGTGGCAAGACCAAAGCACTTACAACACGAATTGCCTATATGATAGAAGAATGTGGTGTAAATCCCTGGAATATTATGGCAATCACGTTTACGAACAAAGCAGCTGGAGAAATGAGAAACAGAGTAGATGAGGCGGTTGGATTTGGGGCAGAAAGCATCTGGGTCTCCACGTTTCATTCGAGTTGTGTCAGGATGCTTAGAAGATATATCGAAAGATTGGGATATGACACTAATTTTACGATTTATGATACAGATGACCAGAAAACAGTGATGAAGGAGATCTGCAAGCGTTTAAATATCGATACCAAGATGACGAAGGAACGAACTCTGCTCAATGCCATTTCTTCTGCAAAGGATGAATTGATCACACCGATTCAGTTAGAGATGAGTACCATGGGAGAGTATCGGAAACAGCAGATTGCAAAAGTTTATAAAGAATACCAGGCTGTCCTGAAAAAGAACAACGCAGTCGATTTTGATGACCTGATTGTGAAGACAGTGGAATTATTCAAGTCATGTCCTGATGTGCTCGAGTATTACCAGAATCGGTTTCATTATATTATGGTCGATGAATACCAGGATACGAATACAGCACAGTTTGAACTGATCAGACTGCTCGCATCAGGAAAACGAAATCTATGCGTGGTGGGAGATGACGACCAGTCCATTTACAAGTTTCGAGGAGCCAACATCAGGAATATCCTTGACTTTGAAAAAGTGTATCCGGATGCAAAAGTAATCAAACTGGAACAAAATTATAGGTCAACACAGACCGTACTGGATGCAGCCAATGCGGTCATCAAGAACAATCTTGGAAGAAAAGACAAGGCACTTTGGACTGAAAAAGGGGAAGGATCTAAGATCCATTTCAAACAATTTGATACTGCTTATAATGAAGCAGATTATGTGGTTAGTGACATTGCGACCAAGAAGAAAGAAGGAAGAGCAGACTATGGAGATTGTGCGATTCTTTTTCGGACCAATGCACAGGCACGTCTGCTGGAGGAGAGATTTGTAATCAAGGGGATTCCCTACGATGTGGTTGGGGGAACCAACTTTTATTCCAGAAAAGAGATTAAGGATTTACTGGCATATCTTAAGACCATCGACAATGGAAAAGATGATGTTGCAGTGAAGCGAATCATCAATATTCCCAAAAGGGGAATTGGTGCGACTACCATTACAAGAGTACAGGATTATGCGCAAGAGAGAAATATCAGTTTCTATGAGGCCCTGAAAGAAGCAGATCAGATTATGGCGCTTGGCAAAAGTGGCGAAAAACTAAAACCATTCGTTACAATGGTTCAGACATTTCGAAGTAAACTGGAGTACTTGGGACCAACACAACTGATCAGGGATATTCTGGAAGAAACAGGATATATTGAAAGTCTTGAAGCATACGATGAAGAAGACGCAAAAGACAGAGTTGAGAATATAGAGGAACTTGTCAATAAAATCATCGCTTATGAAGAAGGGGCAGAGGCTCCAAATTTAAGCGAGTTTTTAGAGGAAGTTGCACTCGTTGCACAGATTGATTCTGTGAAGGATGATGCCGAAAAGGTCTTGCTCATGACACTACATAGTGCCAAAGGGCTTGAATTTCCACATGTATACTTAACGGGTATGGAGGATGGAATCTTTCCAGGCTATATGTCAATCACAGCAGATGACCCAACGGAAATCGAAGAGGAGAGACGTCTGGCTTACGTTGGAATTACGAGAGCCAAAGAAGACCTGACCATGACCTGCGCAAGGCAGAGAATGATTCATGGGGAGACCCAATACAACACAGTCAGCCGGTTTGCAAAAGAGATTCCAGGGCATTTACTGGATCAAAAGCTTCCAACCAAGAAGCAGACCGATTATGACGAATATACCGATGAATCCTATGAGAGAAACCAGTTCAAGGCAGTTCCATTCAAGGGGACCGGATTGTTTGATGCAAGACCCAAAGCAATCTTGAAAAAGCGGGAAACGGCAGAAGAAAACAAGCCCTTTATTGCAAAAGGAATTGGGAGCCTGAATACTCCAGGTCTTTCAAAAGGTGGAGCAATGGTAATATCTGCTCCGGATTATACAGTTGGTGACAGGGTAAAACACATCAAATATGGAGAAGGAAGTGTACTAGAGATACAGCCAGGTCCCAAAGATTATCAGGTAAGTGTTAACTTCGACGGAGCAGGAACAAAAATAATGTATGCAGCCTTTGCAAAATTAAAAAAGCTATAGTAAAAAACATGTAAAAGTGGTATATTGTTCGTATAGCGAATGAATAAATAATGTGAAACCTGCGTAATCTGAATCGTTATTTTAAAGACCAGATTAGGTATGTCGTGACAATTTCTGATAAAGGGAGGATGGGTATATGCAAAAAATTGACGAAATATTAGATCTGTTAAGAAAAAATGATTTAATTGCACAAAAGCTTGCACCGAAGTTTGCACCAAAGAAGAAAAGTAATACGGTATTATGGGTACTGGGAGTTGTAGGTGCTGTGCTTGCAATTGCAGCAGTCGCATATGGCCTGTACCGTTATTTTAAGCCTGATTATCTTGAAGACTTCGAGGATGATTTCGAAGAAGATTTTGATGATGACTTTTTTGAAGATGAGGAATCTGATGAAACAGAAGATGCGGGCAAAGAGAGCGCAGAAGAAACTGGAGATTATTCGGAACAGGAATAATCAGACCTGAATAAAGAGAATAGATCGGGGTACTGTGATGCCAATCGGTAGACAGTATCCCGTTTTTTTGAGAAATAGAGTGAAAAAAGATATCGGTAGGCAATCGTAAGAGAGAACAAAGTCACAGATGGAACAGTAGGAATGAAAGGTACAAAGAAAAGATGAAAAAAGGACAGATATTTGAAGGAATTGTTGAAACAGTAGAATTTCCTAATAAGGGAGTTGTGCACATAGAAGACAGAAAGATCACAGTAAAAAATGTTGTGCAGGGACAAAAAATCCTCTTCTCGATTAAGAAATTAAAATCGGGAAGAGGAGAGGGACGACTTATGGAGATTCAAGAGCATGCTGCAGAAGAGATGGAAAGTCCTTGTCCACATTTTGAAGACTGCGGTGGATGCACCTATCAGAATCTACCCTATGAAGCACAGCTGTCAATGAAAGAACGACAGATCAAAGAGTTGCTCACAGGAGCGCTCGCGGGGAAACAAGTGGAGAATTCATGGGAGTTCGAAGGCATCAAAAGAAGTCCAATTCAGACCGGTTACCGCAATAAAATGGAATTTTCCTTTGGAGATGCGTTCAAAGGAGGTCCTCTCGCGCTTGGCATGCATAAAAGGGGGAGTTTCTATGATATTGTATCTGTACCAAATTGCCAGATTGTAGATGAAGACTACAGACTAATTCTAAAGACAGTTCTGGCTTTTTTCGAAAAAAGAAATACTTCCTTTTTTCATAGGATGACTCATGAGGGGTATCTGCGTCATCTCCTTGTCAGAAAAGCCAAGAAAACAGAACAAATCCTGATTGCGCTAATCACAACATCCAAGGGAGAAGAGGATCTGAATGCTTTAAAAGAGGAGATACTTTCAATAGAGGGGTTATCTGGTAAAATAGCAGGAATCCAACATACCCAGAACGATTCCCTGGCCGATGTGGTTAAAAATGATCATACTGAGATTCTGTATGGAGAAGATTTCTTCTATGAGGAACTTCTGGGACTTAGATTTAAGATTTCACAGTTTTCTTTTTTTCAGACCAATTCACTTGGCGCTGAGGTTCTATATGAGACAGCGCGTGAATTCATAGGGGATTTGAGCCAGGATGGTATACAAGGAAAAGTACTCTACGACCTCTACAGTGGAACAGGTACGATTGCGCAGATTCTTGCACCTGTTGCGAAGAAAGTAATTGGAGTTGAGATTGTAGAAGAAGCGGTGGAAGCCGCAAAAGAAAATGCAAAACTGAATGGACTGACAAATTGCGAGTTCATCGCAGGAGATGTTCTAAAAGTCCTTGATCAGATTGAGGATAAACCCGACTTCATCATCTTAGATCCCCCAAGAGATGGCATTCATCCCAAAGCACTCACCAAGATTATTGATTACGGAGTAGATCGTATTCTGTATATCTCCTGTAAACCGACGAGTCTGGTTCGTGACCTTGCAGTGTTTTTAGAGAGTGGTTATCAGGTTGAAAGAGCCTGTGCAGTCGATCTCTTTCCGGGGACTGTACACGTTGAGAGTATAATTCTGATGACATATTGTGGTTCGGAGGCAAGACAATAGGATTTGACCACAACATATAGTG
>CANRNK010000074.1 GCA_947631985.1 uncultured Lachnospiraceae bacterium
GAACCACAAGATATGGAAAAGCCCCTATTTCGGGGCTTTTTTTGTTGTCAACAGTTCATAATTATTTAAGAAATTGGGTTGTCAAATGGGGGAGAATAGAGTAATATTAGTTCATAAGTGGTAAAAAGTGGTGAGAAGTGGTAGAAAGTGGAATACAATTCCGATGAATTTGGATTCTACACAGGTGATGCATATGTTCATGGGAGAATATAATCATGCAATTGATTTGAAGGGCAGAATCATTGTTCCTTCAAAATTCAGAGAAACTCTTGGTGATGAGTTCGTGATCACGAAGGGACTTGATGGATGTCTTTTTGTCTATGATAATTCTGAATGGGCAGCATTTGAAGAGAAGCTGAAAGCACTTCCCCTGACCAATAAAGATGCACGTGCCTTTGTTAGATTTTTTCTGGCAGGAGCAGCTAGTGTTGAAGTAGATAAGCAGGGAAGAATTTTAATTCCTCATGTTTTGAGAGAGTTTGCAGAGATTGCCAAAGAAGTAGTTCTAGTAGGGGTTGCAAGCAGAATTGAAATCTGGAGCAAAGAAAGATGGGAAGCAGCATCCAACTATGATGACATGGAAGAGATCGCAGAACATATGGCAGATCTTGGATTAGGAATCTAGCCATCACGAAGAAATGAGGGGCAGTATGGATTTTGCACATATTTCTGTTTTATTAAACGAAACGATAGAAGGGTTACAAATAAAGCAAGACGGGGTTTATTTGGATGGGACACTTGGTGGGGGTGGACACTCTTATCATATTTTATCCAGACTAAATCATTCAGGACATTTATATGGAGTAGATCAGGATGAAGCAGCAATTGAGGCGGCATCAAGTAGGCTGGCCCCGTTTGAGGAACAGGTTACAATTCTGAGAGACAATTACTGCAACGCGGTTACGAGACTGAAAATGATGGGGGTAAAAGGTGTTGATGGGATTTTGCTTGATCTTGGAGTCTCATCCTATCAGCTGGATACCATTGAACGTGGATTTTCTTATAAATACGATACCGTTCTGGATATGAGAATGGATAACAGAAATTCCTTAAGTGCAAACGAAATTGTTAACGAATACCCAGAAATGGAATTATATAGAATTATAAGGGATTATGGGGAAGACAAATTTGCCAAGAATATTGCAAAACATATTATAGCGGCAAGAGCAAAGGCGCCAATTGAAACAACATTTCAACTGAATGAGCTAATTAAGGCTGCAATTCCTGCCAAAATGAGAGTGACTGGTGGTCACCCATCCAAGAAAACCTTTCAGGCGATCAGAATTGAATGTAACAGGGAGCTTGAAGTGTTAAAAGAGTCCTTAGAGCAGATGATAGACTTTTTGAATCCGGGTGGAAGACTCTGCATCATAACTTTTCATTCGCTTGAAGACAGAATCGTCAAATCTTCATTTCGAAAAAATGAGAATCCTTGTACCTGCCCACCTAATTTCCCGGTTTGTGTCTGCGGAAATGTTTCAAAGGGAAAAGTGATTTCGAGAAAACCAATTTTACCGGGAGAAGAAGAGCTGGAATTAAACAAGAGATCCAAAAGCGCGAAACTGCGGGTATTTGAAAAAAGATAAAACATGTTAATAAAAGGGGATGTAAAGATGAGTAGACAAAATCAGGCTCAAATACAGGGGAATACAGTACGTAGTCTGAATTCAGGACAGGCTCTCGAGGCATTACCAATTAAAAAACTGAGCAATCAGGCAAGAAAAAACAGAGAAAAAGCCTATCATATGAGCGCAGGGTATGTTATATTCTTATCGGTAGCGCTTGTGGCAGCAGGCTTGATTTTGACTGGCTACATTAAGTTGCAGTGTGATATTACAAACAGTATCAAGAATATTGCAAAGTTAGAAAGTACTTTAAATGTCATGACGATGGATAATGATGAGGTATATAACAGGATTCTTGCGTCGATTAATCTGGAAGAAATTCGCCAGATCGCAACACAGGAGCTTGGGATGCAATACGCCTCAGAGGGGCAGATTGTAAAAATTACCGGAGAAGATAGTGATTATGTGAGACAGTATATGGATCTTCCTGAGATTACCCCCTAAGTAGAAAGAGGAGACGTCCGGCGGTAAGGAGTTATTTTGAAAGAAAAGAAAAAGCAAATAAAAAAATATAAATTTACAACGAGCATGCAGAAAAAGCTGGTAATACTATTTGGTTTGGTATTACTGGCTTTCATAGGATTAAGCGCTCGTCTGATTCTGATTAACAGGGACAGCGGGGAACAATACAAGAAGCAGGTTCTGGAGCAGCAGGAATATGACAGCCGTACACTTCCCTATAAGAGAGGCGATATTGTTGATGCAAAAGGGACACCAATCGCTATGAGTGAAAAGGTATATAACCTGGTTCTGGATAATAAACTAATCCTGGAAAAAGAAACCTATCTCGAACCTACTCTGTCTGCATTGTTTCAATGCTTTGATCTGGATGAAACGGAAGTTCGGAATTACATTACACAGAACCCATCTGCACAATATTATGTGGCTCTGAAAAAATTAAAATACGATCAGATTGCACCATTCCTGGAACTACAAAATGATAAGGAGACCAATCCAGATATCAAAGGGGTGTGGTTTGAAGAAGAATACCAGAGACTATACCCATACAATTCACTTGCTTGTGATATCATTGGATTTACAGGAAAAGATAATGTGGGTAGTTATGGTTTGGAAGAATACTACAATGATACGCTGAATGGAACCAACGGAAGAGAGTATGGATATCTAAATGATGACTCTTCTCTGGAGAGAACAACGAAGGCAGCTGTAGATGGGAGTACCATTGCAACTTCGATTGATGTGAATATTCAAAGTATTGTTGAAAAACACATTCTTAAGTTTAATGAAGAACACAGAGACGAAGCGCGCGATGGTGCTGGAAGCAGCAATACGGGAGTCATCATAATGAATCCCAATAATGGTGAAATCCTTGCCATGGCCAGTTACCCAGTGTTTGATCTCAATGATACGAAAAATCTGACAGGTTTACTGGAAACAGAAGAGCTCGAGACAATAACAGAAGATGCAAAATACGAATTACTGAATTCCCTTTGGAAGAACTTTTGTATTACATCTACGTTTGAACCTGGTTCCACAGCAAAACCCTTTACCATAGCAGCTGCATTGGAAAGCGGCAGCATCACGGGAAATGAAACCTATTACTGTGATGGATATCTGGAAATTGGTGGACATAAAATTCACTGCCATAACAGACTGGGAGATGGACTCCTTACGGTAAAACAGGGAATCGAAAAATCATGTAACGTTGTGTTAATGAATGTTGGACTAACTGTTGGAATTGATACCTTTATGAAATATGCAAGTATTTTCAATTTTGGATTGAAAACCAATATAGATCTCGCGGGAGAGGCAAGAACGGATTCTCTGATTTTTGACCCTACTAAGATGGTGCCAACAGATCTTGCAGTTTCTTCTTTTGGACAGGGGTATAATGTTACCATGATTCAGCAGATTGCAGCGTTTGCATCTCTTATTAATGGTGGTGCTTACTATGAGCCCCATATTGTTAACAAAGTTCTGTCTCCTGATGGTTCCACTGTGAAAAACATTCAGCCCAGAATCTTAAAACAGACAATTTCGGATACCACTTCTGAACTTATAAAAGATTTCTGTAATGGCGTTGTCACAGAAGGAACTGGTGTGACTGCACGCCCTGCAGGATATACTATGGGTGGTAAAACAGGTACAGCGGAAAAAGTACCCAGAGGAACAGGTAATTATGTGGTTTCCTTTATGGGCTATGTGCCGGCAGAGGATCCGCAGGTATTAATCTATGTGGTAATTGATGAGCCGAATGTGGCGGCGCAGGATAACGCAAGGTATGCAACCATCATGACAAGAGATATTATGACGGAGGTTTTACCTTATCTGAATATCTACCAAACAGAAGAATTGACACAGGCAGAAATAGAAGAACAAAATCTAAAAGCAGAAGAAGCTTCTGCAAGCATTTCACAAAACAGTGTATCTGGAAATGAGGCAAATGAAACCCCAGAGAATCAAACAGGAGCCAATAACGAAGGGGAAACTGCGACGGAGTCAGAGGAAGAAACAGTAGAGGGTAACACAGAGGAAACCGATGAGCCAGAAATTGAAATCGACCCGGAAACAGGGTATGCAATCGACCCGGTTACCGGAATTTTACTGGATCCGCTGACGGGAGTACCAATTGACCCAACGGTATCAAATCTGGAGTAACACTGAATAATCTCATAAAGATAAGAATAATTTGAAAAATTGACTTTTTACTAAAATGGGTTTATGTTTCTATAGGAATTATTTTGCATTTGTTTTTTATTTTACATTAGTTTTGATTTGACGCGTGCTGAAGCACGCAGATGGGAGTATAGATGAATTTTCAATTATTATGGTCCATTTTGCTTGCTTTTCTGTTGAGTGCAGTCGCAGGACCGATCATGATTCCATTCTTGAGAAAATTGAAAATAGGGCAGACACCCAGGGACGACGGACCAACGACTCATTTAAAGAAAACCGGCACACCAACAATGGGTGGCATACTATTCTTAATAGGAATTCTGGTGGTATCTCTACTTTACATGAAAGAGTATCCAAATCTCATTCCGGTTCTGTTTTTAACGATGGGATTTGGGATGATCGGATTTGTGGATGATTATATTAAAGTGGTAAAAAAACGTTCGTTAGGATTACGTGCCTGGCAAAAAATGTTGGGACAGATTGTGGTAACCGGTATTTTTGCATTCTATCTTGTAACATTTACAGAAGTGTCACTAGCCATGAGACTCCCCTTTTTAGAAGGGAAGACACTTGATCTCGGTATTTTGAATCTGCCATTTCTGTTTCTTGTTGTTCTTGCAACGGTAAATGGGACTAATTTTACAGATGGACTTGATGGCCTGGCAGGAAGTGTGACGGTAGCAGTTGCGGGATTCTTTTTTGTGGCATCACTTGCAACCGGAGCAGGGATTGAACCAATCGCTGGCGCTGTAATTGGAGCCTTACTTGGATTTTTGTTATATAATGTATTCCCGGCCAGAGTCTTTATGGGGGATACAGGATCACTGGCACTTGGTGGATTTGTGGCAGGAGCAGCTTATATGATGCAGCTTCCTATTTTTATTCTGTTCATAGGAATTATTTATGCAATTGAAGTAATCTCGGTTATGATGCAGGTCACCTATTTTAAAGCAAGCGGTGGAAAAAGAATTTTTAAAATGGCACCCATTCATCATCATTTTGAGCTGTGTGGCTGGTCTGAGACAAGAATTGTTGCTGTATTCACTACGATAACAATTCTGGCAGGCATCCTTGGATTGCTTGCATTATAAGAAAAGAATAAAGATGTGGGGAGCACCATATGAATCTGAAAGAAAAAAAAGTATTAGTGGTAGGAACAGGAAAAAGTGGAATTGGAGCAGCAAACTTATTGCTGTCAATTGGGGCAGTTCCGGTTCTCTATGATGAAAAAGCAGATTTTGACACAGCCATGCTATTAGGACAGTTGCAGGATGCGACAAAGGTAGAACTGATTACGGGCAACCTGTCAGATAAAATTATTTCCTCATTAGAACTGGCAGTGCTAAGTCCTGGAGTACCCATGGACAGTGAAATCGCTGTAAAGTTAATTCATTCTGGATGCAAGATCTGGGGAGAAATAGAGCTGGCTTATCAATTTGAAAAAGGAAAAATACTTGCAATTACAGGAACCAATGGGAAGACAACAACAACAACGCTTTTGGGGAAAATATTAAAAGACCATTATGACTCCGTATTTGTTGTAGGGAACATCGGCAATCCCTACACAGAAGAAGTGCTGAAAACAAAAGAGGGAAGTATTACCGTTGCAGAAATCAGCAGCTTTCAATTAGAGACAATAGAGGCGTTTCGACCAGATGTCAGTGCTGTTCTAAATCTGACCCCGGATCATTTGAACAGACATAAAACAATGGAAGAATATGCAAAAACAAAATTTCAGATTGCAAAAAATCAGACTGAGAACGAAGTCTGTGTTCTGAATTATGAAGATGAATACTGCAGAACATTTGCAAAGGATTGTAAAGCCAGAATCATATACTTTTCTTCGGCGAGAAGGCTGGAAGAGGGATTTTATCTGGAAGATGACAAGATAGTGCAGGCTGATGAAGCTGGTAGCAGAGAGTTGCTTTCCATCCATGATATGAATTTGCTAGGAACCCACAATGTGGAGAATGTAATGGCGGCAATTGCAATGGCAGCTGCGTTTGGGGTACCGATGGAACAAATAGTGGAAACCATTCGTGTTTTCCAGTCTGTGGAACATAGAATTGAGTATGTTGCCACAAAACAGGGCGTGGATTATTATAATGACTCGAAGGGAACGAATCCAGATGCTGCGATTCGTGGTATTCGTGCCATGAGAAAACCTACAATTCTGCTTGGTGGTGGGTATGACAAAGGAAGCGAATATGATGAATGGATTCTTTCTTTTGAAGGAAGAGTGAAGTGCTTGGTGCTGATTGGACAGACACGTGAGAAAATCGAAGAATGTGCCAGAAAAAATGGATTTTCAAACATTGTACTTGCGGATACGTTTGAGGAAGCAATGGAAGTCTGTGTGAGCAGGGCGGTGCCTGGAGATGCAGTGCTGCTTTCGCCGGCCTGTGCCAGTTGGGGGATGTTTCCCAATTATGAAGTGAGGGGCAACTGTTTTAAAGAGTACGTCAACAGGATTAAGGAGTAAAAGTTCATGGCAATCACAAAAAGAAGAAAAAAACAGCCTGAATATTTTTTTGATTATACGCTGCTTTTTGTGGTGCTTTTTTTGCTTGGGTTTGGACTGATCATGATATATTCCACGAGTTCCTATGAAGCAAGCCTGGAATTCAACGATCCGGCTTATTATTTCAGAAAACAGGCTCTTTCCTCTGTGATTGGGTTAGGGGCAATGGTTCTTTTTGCCATAATTCCCTATCACTTCTGGGAGAGATTTGCGATTCCGGCTTATCTTATTTCCATGGTTCTGATTGCATTGGTTATGACGCCTCTTGGAAGGGAAAGTCATGGCGCAAGAAGATGGCTTTATATTGGAATGTCTGTGCAGCCTGCTGAAATTGCAAAGCTGAGTATGATTCTGGTCCTGGCAAGTCTTGTATGTCGGATGGGAAAATCTATTAAAACGACAAAAGGATTTATGACGGTCTTGTTTGTTCCGATTCCGGTCTGTCTCATGGTATATACCATTACGGACAACTTAAGCTCTGCAATTATTATTTTTGGAATTGCTTTTTTAATGCTGTTTGTATCAAGCCCGGAATACAAGAAGTTTCTTCTGCTATTTGCGTTGGTTGGCGCAGTCGCTTCTTTGGCCGTTTATTCTATCGTGCAATTATCAGAATCTGGAAAGCTTGGGTTTCGAGGAGAACGAATTCTGGCGTGGCTGGATCCAGAGGCCTATGCAAGCGGAAAAGGATTTCAGACATTACAGGCATTATATGCAATTGGCTCAGGAGGGGTATTTGGAAAAGGACTTGGACAGAGTATGCAGAAACTTGGATTCCTGCCAGAAGCGCAGAATGATATGATTTTCTCGATTATTTGTGAGGAACTTGGACTTTTTGGTGCGATTGCAGTCATTTTACTCTTTGTACTTTTAATCTGGCGTTTTATGATTGTGGCAAATAATGCGCCGGATCTGTTTGGAGCACTTCTTGTGGTTGGCGTACTAGGGCATTTTGCAATCCAGGTAATCCTGAATATAGCAGTTGTTACCAATACCCTTCCAAATACTGGAATTTCGCTTCCATTTATCAGCTACGGGGGAACTTCCGTCCTATTTCTTATGGTTGAAATCGGACTGGTTTTAAGTGTTGCAAGGGGAATCCGTTTTAAGGATGCACAGGAATGAAAAAGAGGAAAAGCCCTATGCAAAAAGTTCGTAACACAAAAACCCCCAAAGGGAATCCTTTTCTGACAGGGTACGGAAAAAAAGAGAAACCCTCAAAATGGGTATTGTTATTTGGCTCTTCGAGAGGATTTGGTTTTTTAATCGTTTTTTTAATTGTGGCGATTTTAATTGGTGCACTCCTATACTTATCACAAAAATATAAAGTACAGACAGTGTATGTACAGGGAAACCAGCATTATACCAACGAGGAAATCCAGGCGATGGTCATGGAGGGAAGCCTTGGAAAAAACTCTCTATATCTTGCACTTAAGTATCGGGACAAAGGAATTGAAAACGTTCCTTTTGTGGAAAAAATGGATGTCGAAATTTTATCACCGGATACAATTAAAATTTTTGTTTATGAAAAAGCACTAGCAGGGTATGTGGAATATCTAGGAAAAAATATGTATTTTGACAAAGACGGTATTGTTGTAGAAACTTCAGATGAGAAAACAATAGGGATTCCACAGGTCACAGGATTAAAATATGGTTATGTAGTCCTTTACCAAAAGCTTCCGGTCGAAAATGATACGGTATTCAGGCTTGTCTTAAATGTTACCCAGGCGTTAAACAAATATGAAATTGCAACTGACCGGATTTATTTTGATTCCGATTATCAGATTACACTTTACTTTGATGAAGCAAAAGCTAAAATTGGAACAGAGGATTATCTGGATGAGAAGATCATGAAACTGAAAACAATTCTCCCGGAATTAGAAGGCAAAAAAGGGACACTTCAAATGGAAAACTATACGGAAGAAGTCCAGAATATTACCTTTGAAATTGAGTAAAAAGAATCGTGAAAAAAGAAAGAAAATGAAAAAATGTGTTGATAAATTCACGAAAAAATTATATCATGAGATATGTGGAGTCTAATAGGAAATAAGAAGGAGGAACTACCTTGCTTGAGATAAAGACAAACGATGCAGGAACTGCTGCTAAAATCATCGTAGTAGGCGTTGGTGGAGCGGGCAATAATGCTGTAAATAGAATGATTGATGAGAATATAGATGGGGTTGAATTTATTGGTGTTAACACTGATAAGCAGGCACTACAACTCTGTAAAGCACCAAAACTCCTTCAAATCGGCGAAAAACTGACCAAGGGACTTGGCGCTGGCGCCAAACCTGAAATTGGTGAAAAAGCCGCACAGGAAAGTGCAGACGAAATATCAGAAGCAGTAAGAAACTCAGATATGGTTTTTGTTACCTGTGGTATGGGTGGTGGAACCGGAACAGGGGCTGCTCCAGTTGTGGCAAAGATGGCTAAAGATATGGGGATTCTGACAGTAGGGGTTGTCACAAAACCTTTTCGATTTGAAGCCAAAGCACGTATGACCAATGCAATAGCAGGGATTGAGCGTTTGAAAGAAAGCGTTGATACGCTGATTGTAATACCAAATGATAAATTATTGGAAATTGTAGATAGAAGAACAACCATGCCAGATGCTTTAAAAAAGGCAGATGAAGTATTACAGCAGGCTGTACAGGGAATTACAGATTTGATTAACCGTCCAGCGATTATCAATCTTGATTTTGCAGATGTGCAGACAGTCATGAAGGAAAAAGGAATTGCCCACATTGGAATTGGTGTTGGCAAGGGAGATGATAAAGCGAGCGAAGCAGTCAAGATGGCAGTTGAAAGTCCTCTATTAGAGACGACAATCAGCGGAGCTTCTCATGTGATCATCAACGTTTCTGGTGATATTACACTTGCAGATGCATCTGATGCTGCTGGCTATGTGCAGGAACTCGCAGGAGATGATGTCAATATCATTTTTGGAGCTATGTTTGATGAATCGATACCGGATGCATGTACAATCACTGTTATTGCAACCGGACTTGAAGATAGTAAATTATCCAGCTTTGGATATCTTCCAAAAGCAACCCCTTTAACAGGGTTAAAACCTAAAGCAGGACTTGGCATGCCGGGACTGAACCTGCAGCCAACAGCACAGCCACAGGGATTGAAACCAATTACAGGAATTCAGAAACCACAGGATTTAAGAAGTAATGTGGAAGAAAAATCGCTAAAGATTCCAGAATTTTTGCAAAGAAACAAATAGATGTAGAGAACCAGTCCGACCAGATGTATCTTCAAGGAGGAAAATGATGAAATGTCCATTTTGCAGCCATGAGAACACAAGGGTGATTGATTCACGACCGGCGGAAGAAAACAATTCAATTCGTCGCCGCCGTGCCTGTGATGAATGTGGCAAACGATTTACAACCTATGAGAAAATTGAAACGATTCCACTGATTATTATTAAAAAAGATAATAATCGTGAAACCTATGATCGTTCCAAAATTGAAGCAGGAGTGCTTCGTGCCTGTCATAAAAGACCAATCAGCGCCAACCAGATTAATCACCTGATTGACGAGGTCGAAACTGAAATATTTAACATGGAAGAAAAAGAGATTCCGAGTGCAGTCATTGGAGAACTGGTGATGAATAAGCTCAAGGATCTTGAGGCGGTTGCCTATGTAAGATTTGCATCTGTTTACAGAGAATTTAAAGATATTAATACTTTCATGGATGAGTTGAAAAAAGTGTTACATTAAATCGACTTCAGAGACTGCCATCGGGCAGTCTTTTTTGTATCTTAAAAAATACTTGCAATTTTGTCCTTGTTTGTATAAAATAGAACGAATGTTAAAACATTAACATAACAACTGAATAGAAGTGTCAAACTTGATACTTCCAAAAGAAGAGAGGAAAGCAAATTATGAAAAAGATCAGTATGATGTTACTGATGCTGCTTTCAATGACTATTGCACTGACAGGATGCTCAGGTGATAAGGCTGAAGAAAATTCTTCTACAATCACAGTTGGTATTCCTCAGGATATCGAAGATAGTCTTGACCCACACAAAGCAGTAGCGGCAGGAACCAAAGAGGTATTGTTTAATGTTTATGAAGGATTGGTTAAACCAGACAGTTTGGGAAATCTGAATCCAGCCATTGCTTCCGAATATGAGATTTCGGAGGATGGGATGACTTACACATTTAAGATTCGGGAAGGCGTTTTGTTCCATGATGGAACAGCACTTACTGCTTTGGATGTTAAGTACTCCATAGAAAGATGTGCAGAGGAGTCAAATGGAGTTCGTCTTGTTGAGGCGTACGCAAACATAGAATCTGTCGAGGTCAAAGATGAATCCACGATCGTGATCAGACTTGTGGAAGAAGATACGGAATTTCTTGCTTATATGACGACGGCAATTATTCCCAAGGAGAATAAGACACCTGACACACTACCAATCGGAACTGGTCCTTATCGGTATGTTTCCCGCTCACCACAGGAGAACATTGTGATGGAACGGTTTGATGGGTATTGGGGTGAGGCGGCAAAGATAGAAAACGTAGTATTTAAAATCGTTGCCAATGCAGATACCATTACGATGAATTTAAAGGGTGGATCGGTAGATATGTATCCTCGTGTAACGACAGCGCAGGCTGCAGAATTAGGTGATGAATTTACCATTGAAGAGGGTACGATGAATTTAGTACAGGCACTGTACCTCAATCATGAAACAGAGGTGTTCAAGGATGTCAGGGTAAGACAGGCACTTTGCTATGCAATAGATCCAGCGGAAATCATGCAAATGGTTTCGGATGGTAAGGGTGCTGAAATTGCAAGCAGTATGTTCCCTTCCTTTGAAAAGTATTTTATGAAAGAACTAAACGACGTCTATAACCAGGATATTGAAAAAGCAAAATCACTTTTGATGGAAGCTGGATATCCAGATGGGTTTACCTTTACGATTACAGTTCCTTCGAATTATCAGCAACATGTGGATACCGCACAGATTCTTGCAGAAGAGTTCAAGAAAATAGGCGTGACAGCAGAAATTAATTTGAT
>CANRNK010000075.1 GCA_947631985.1 uncultured Lachnospiraceae bacterium
CTGTCTGAATAAATCACCACTCGATTTGCACCTGTTACACGATACAAAATAACACTTCGAATACCTGATGTAACATTCGGCACATTGATACTTCTTCTTGATTCATCATCAATATGCTGATCTATAAGATTATCCTGACAATACCCCGATACTGTTACTCCGTCTGGTCTAACAAATGTAATCTCGGTTCCATCTATCCCTGGCTTTGTACAATCGTATTTCGTGGTAACAGTTTTGTTTGATGTATGTCCTACATTATCTGTTGCAGTAATACTCCATGTATGAATTCCTTCATATCTACTAGCCAAGGTATAGCTTGTACTTGTTGTGCCTGATGCAACAATACGTCCTGTATCATCTCTGATTACAAGGCTACTAAGTCCAGAACCTGTATAACTTGTACCACTAAAATAATCTGTAGCTGATACGCTTATAACTGGCGCCACATTAGTCCAATCAGCAACTGTATTTTCTGCTCCACTAATGATTGGATTACTATGATCCAGATAAATATATGATGATGTCTTTGTCGTAGTATTTCCAACTTTATCCTTTATCGTCAACTTATAATAAAATACACCTTCTAGGCTTTCCGTATAAGTTCCCGACTGGCTAGAAGTTGTACCATTATATGTCCAACTTCTCACCGTACTCCATGAATTTGTCACTGCTGAATATCTCTGCAATACCACAGATGCAAGTCCTGATCCTTGATCTCTTACTGTAAAGCCAACAGTACCATTTCCTGCACTCCAGTAATTCGGAATTGCATAAAAATCACTACAATTTGGTGCTGTTTCATCTCTCCAATATGCAGTCATGGTTACGGTTCCACCATTTTGATCATGTGTATATTCCTGACCTGGATTGTAATTTCCTCCAATACCTGCTGCCCAATATTTGAAAGTATATCCTGTACGAGTTGGTTTTTTCGTAGACAAAAACAATTGCTGACCTTGTGTCTTGGTTTGATTCCCCGGAGCACCACTTCCACCATTGGCATTATAAGTAATCGTATGTACCTGTGGTCTAATCTTTACTGCAGAAACATAAGTCAGAAAACCTCCATTATACATCCATACTCCATTTCCCTTATCATAATATCCAAGACTATTTAAGGCAGCTTTTACATCAGCTACTGAAAGATTATATCCTCCTACAGAATTCATTGTTGCTATGGCATTATCAATTGAGTTTCCACAAATTGGATTCTGAGTATGTAATACTAACTGATCCGATGGACTTGTATACGTATGCGTATTAGTATTTCCAAAACTGCTAATAGGATTTTTAGTTACAACCTGCAGTTCAATGGCATCCGTGTTGCGGTCATATATATAATTAAATGTATATACATTGGTTCCAGTAATATTTCCCTGTCCGGTTCCTCCTGTATCACCTATATCGTCTGCCAATGCTGTTGTATGAAACATAAAAATCATTGCTAACATAAAACATAAGCATACACCTATTTTATTCTTCCACTTCATCTAGTACCTCCGTTTCCATATTGATTGTCACTTGTAGAAATAGATTCTTTGTAACTGTCATTCCATTCACACGATATTGCACAACTGCAGTAAAGTACTCTGGAATAATAACTCCATCTACGTCTTCTTTCGCCTGATATGATACTGCAGATGAAAGTAATTCATCATACGAAACATTCATCATCAGATTATCTATCACATCGCATTTATCATTTAATACATAGATTTTCTGACCGGTTAGTTCATTGGTATCTTCATCGAATGATACATTGTCAAGACTTCCATTAATTCCTGTCACAGAAAGCAACTTTTCATAAAAACCTGTTTCATCTAGTTCCTTATAATCAAATCCAAATTCCGATTCAAAACTAGTCGCTCTTCCTTGCTCAATTTCAAAACCATCTCCTACTGATGCATCTGAATAATCCGTTGTTTCATCGACACCATTTTTCATATCAATATCTGACAGAAGATAAGAATCGTACTGTGTTTCCACAGTACCATCCTCCATTTCTGTCTGTGTGCGAATTACCTTTTCAACTGTCAGATATCTCGCCACATCAAACGAATCTAATTCGATTGGATCAACCATATCTTCGTTCACATCCTCTGTTTCTAAAATAGCAGGCACTGTTTCCTTATGTGATATAGGTTTATTCCTGTAATAATACCAACAAAAAATTGCTCCTACTGTTACTGCGATTGCTATTGTAAAAATCATTAATCTCTCCTTTGTCATCTATTCACCTCTTCCTTGTAGAATACGTCTACACCGTTGTTTCTTAATCCTAATCTCTTTACACAGGCTTCTTTTCTCTCATAATCAAATAATGCCTGTTTAATATTGTCGCTGGCATATAATGCCTCATCGACAACTTCTCGCTTATTATCTAATAATTGAATTACTATCTGCATATAATTGTTCTGTGTAACTTCCGTTGCCAATACAGGCGGGAATATCTCGACTGGCTGCTCTATAACCTCTGGAAGATGCTCTAATTTCTCTTTGTGAAAATTCACTACGTCATTTTTTAGCTGCTCTAAATCCGCTTTTGCACCCTCGTCCACAATATGATTATTAAGAATCAGTTCTATGTCGCTTACATAAGAAGTACTATCTTCTACAATAATATTTTCAATTACTTCATCCCTTAAATCTGTACATTCCAGTCCATAGCACCTCATGTAACCCATATAACGATCTGCTAGAATCAATGCTTTGTAATAATCCTCTTTTTGTTGACATTCAAGTTCAAACATTTTTGAAACCAACTGATTATAATAGCCCTTAAAATTCATATATTCTCTTACAGTCAGTGTCACACCGATATGAACCTCAAAACATCTGGTCACAAAATCAAAATACATTCCCATTGATTCCTTTTCTTTCTCTGAAAATGGATTCAACTGAAACTCTCCACCAAGAAGATCCTCTGTCATAAATTGAAGAAATTCTTCTGTAGCTCTCGTTAATTCCACTAGTGTTCCATCTGCATTATCGTAATTACTTTTTCCGACATTTTTTGACAAACCGAAATAGATGTTGTTTCTTCGCTTCATCAGCGTATATGCCGGCATATCCTTACATACCAAAGAAGTATTAAAAGATAGGTTTCTATCATAAAATGGAATCTCCTCACAGCAAGTCTTTGATTGTTTCTTTTCCTCATTTCTCAGAAATTCTCCAATCTCTTTTTTCTCTTTTCTGGCATTCACTTTCTTTTCCAGTTTTCCAAGGATTCCTTCCTTTTTTTCCTTCGGAAGCTTATCGGTCCTATTCGGTGGCACCGCCTCTTTTACTGGTTCAACATAATCTTCCTCTACCTTTGGCATTCTTTCTAACTTCTTTTCAATGGATGCCATTTCAGCCTCAAGGCAGACTATGAATGCCTCATTTTTTTTCAGTGTAATTGCAATCCTATCTTTCTGATATTCCTCTGCAGTTAATGCACTTGTCTTAGTCAATCGAATAATATTATTGATTCTTGTAATTTGACTTTTACATTCTTTGAATAATTCTCTATAAGCTTTTCCATCAAATGTATCTACATCAGATTCCAATAAGACTTTGATTCGTACATAAGCAATCATGCTGTTTGTTATCTCTGGAATGCCTGCCCCTGACTGTTTTGCAAATATATCATTATATTGACTTAACTGACTCTTGATATCTGATTCTGGAATCCTTCTTTGCAAAATAACCAAAGTATCTACATCCTTGATTACATATACTTCTCCTGGAACTGCATTAATGATTGCTGCCATCTGGGCAATTAGATTTGAAAAAAGTTTCTTATCATTCACGTTTAACATCCAATCACTCCTATCCACATCATTGCAATAATGACAACTGCAAATCCCGGTGCTACCGCAATAGAGCTCTTCTTATCAATCTTTATCTTTTTAACCCTTGCTTCTAACCATCCATAAAATAATGCACTTACAAGAACTCCAATAAACAGAAGAATCTCAATCAATAAAAACTGAATTGATAGAAATCCTCTAACACAGGATAGATACACTACACTGAACAAAAAGAATAGATCGCTATCTCCTGCACCCCAAATTTTCTTATTTGTAAATACAAAATAGAGTGCCAGGCTTGCTGCCAAATAAATCAAATACAAATAGCTTGGCATCCTCATCTCCATTGCAATTTTCATAATCCAAAGTGCAGATAATATGTTGCAAGGAAACGAATAAATCTTTCGTTCTTTTAAATCCTGCCAACTAGCTACTAATAAATAAACACTAGTCATTACTATTAACATTATTGTCACGTCTTCATCTCCTTTAAGTACACTGTGTGATACTGTAACTTCTTTTCTTTTACATCCCACCCCTCAATCTCAACGATTTCATCAATGGAAAAATGACTCATATGAACCAACACGAATGGCATAGAACTTAGCATCTCTTCCAATGTTTCCATTGGGTAATCTGAAACATATCTGGCGCACTGTGCAAGCCTTCGGACCGAACTGATTGCATCATTTGAATGGATTGTTCCAAAAAATCTGGCACCGGTACTCATTGCTGTGGTAAATACATGTAATGCTTCCCCACCCTTGATTTCTCCAATTACAAAGTTATCAATATCTTGCAATAATCCTAATCGCAGCTCATCCTCTAATGAGAAGTCTGTAACCACATCATTTTTTCTAACAGTCATCGTGTGCTCAAACTGCATCTGTGGATGGACATTGGAATAAAGTTCATCTGACTCCTGAGAAACAAGAATTGATTGATTGAACGGAACCCAATCAAGCATATTGTTTAGTAATGTGGATTTTCCAGATCCACCTCTTCCAGAAATCAAGAACCCATATCCTGCTAGAATTCGGTCTTTCAAATAGTCCATCATCGCATCATCAAGCATCTTGTTTTCTTTCAGATATTCCCATGTCAGCTTTTCCTTTGGCATTTTTCTGATATGCAGATTATTCTTTTCTGTTGAAGTAATACAAGATAGCTGCACATCAATTCGTAAATAAAAAGCATCTACTCCTTTTCGATCTGTACAATGCCCCAATGCAAATTCTTCACTTCTACCTAATCTGTGAATTCTCAAAATTCTTTCATACCAGGTGCGATAGTCCTCTTCACTAAAGAATGAAACATCTGCTAAATATCTTTCTCCACCTGCCTTTACCACAACATGGTTATAATCAAGAATCTTTATATCCGATACATCCTTTGATAAGATAAGTGGTGTCAGCACATAATAACCAAAAACACAATGGCTAAACATTTCCAGTAACTGCTTTCTATCATCCTCACTACAATTCACAAAATTTCGGTCAATATAATCACTGGCTCTTTTCATAAGCATAATAAAATCTTGCTCCGTTCCAGTTATACACTTTGTGACTAGTGCAGGATTCAGATCACAGACATTTGCTTTTAGCTCTTGAAATTGCTTCCTTACATTCTTGTTGTCATACGCTGATTCCACATGATAGATGCTCGACTCTTGCAATAACTCACCATCGGATTTTTTCTTATAATCCAGGTCCGACATTTTTCATCACCTCCTATTACTTATTTGGGTTGAAAAATCCCTAATTGCTAAATTTATTTCTAATTATTTGCACAAAAAAAGCTCGACCTTATTTAAAAGATCAAGCTTTTCATCAATTCCTAAAATGAATGCTAAATTATGTTTTTCATTACTTCAATATACCAAATGACATTTAATCAACTTCTATAAACAAAATATTTATCTTGTTTCAAATAGATTATTACGATCAAAATACTCCCACAACTCAAGTCCAAACTTAGAATTAGATATTTTTTCGGCTCTCTTCTTTATACATTTCCACAGATACTCCTCTGTGCTTTTATTTATTACATCACTATACTGCTTAATGTCATAATTTTTATCTATGTATGATTCTTCCAAAAAATGAATATAAGACATTTTCTCAAAATTATCAATTCTTAATTCGGAAAAATAATTTGGAAAACTTAATTTATATTCAGCATATCTATACTTCAATAATAATAAAAATCTGTCCATATAATCTTCTATACAATATTTACTACTTGTTTTAGATAAATTATGTTTAGATTGTCTACCTATTTCCATTGGTATCATCCAAAAATTTGCAAGACAATGATATCTATTTCTTAGTCCTGGCAATTGACTAACACTTGTAATAGTATCACCTGCATTGTTCTTATCCACAAAACAACCATTATCCGCAATTATGCTGTTACCATTAAGTAAGTCTTTATAAATTATTTCATAAAAACCACAAGCAAAATCAGACATGTCACAATCCGGTATAAATTTATATCTAAATGGTTCTCTTGTATCTTTGTCTATATATTCAGGCCAATATGTTTGCGTTGTTTTTATAACTCCCTTTTCCTTTTCAATACTCTCCTTTCTTTCATCTTTAAATCCACTATGTTGTGTGCATTCTATCGGCGTACATAAAATATCATATACCTGATTTATCTTATCTTGCCCATACGCTTGGGTAATCTCATCCACTATAATTTTTCACCTCGATATTCCTTTTTTTTATCTTAATTATTTCATAAAACAATTGCTCATATCTTATCTAATTGTCTTGATATAATTTTACCACAAAACAGCTTCCATTAACATTATCACCTCTAAATCTGTCTTATATTTCTTGGAACCTTACTCTTAACAACACTACATTTCTTAATTTCATACTCTTCCTGAATCTCATAGATTGCCTGGTTGAATTTCTTCTCATCCATTCCCTTTGAAGAAATCTCCTTCATTACAATTCCATTCTTCATCACTGTAATCGTTGTTGTAATTAATGGCTTATCCTCTTTTATATCAGGAATTGTCATAACACGAATCTCAATATCTTTATTATTTTCTGGTGTTATGTACTTAAGATCACTGCTATAGATTCCATACTCTTTTGCCTGATATGCAGCTTCACTGTGTCCAACTGCATGAAAAAATGAGTACTCATCTGCTAAACTTTGCACCTTTCCCTGCTCTGTGTATTTCTTAATTGCAACATACTGCTTTGACAATTCTTGCTCCTGCTGTTTCAAGTAGAATATCTGAGCCTTAGTCTCTGCAACATAATCAGCAACCTCTTCTACTGTTTTTCCAAAAGAAATTTCTAACCTCTTCGATAATTCCTTATACTTCATAAAATCAGAAATATAATCCGTCATTCCATATGAATCATATAAATATGCTCGCACCATATACTGTTTCATCTCTTCATAAATGTCTGTAATTGGCTTGTATCTTTTTAATAATTGCTTTAGTTCTTTACGTTCTGCTCCAAGTTCCTTCCTTCGATTGATAATCTCTGTCATTGCTTCTTTACTAGAATCTGTTCCCTTCGAATAGTAATGAACCAGTTTGTACACATAGCCAACTTGATTTAATTCATCCGCCATTCTTTGCATTTGCCAATTATCCCTGAAACTCTCCTGCCACGGATTTCTCTTTAGCTTTAATAGATGAATCACTTCTTTTCTTTCTTCTGGTTCCATATTCTTATATTTTTTCATTCTTATTGGAGTAATACGTGCCATTTCTTCTGGCATAATAGACTCATAGAAATCACTAGCTTGACCTTTACGAAATGAGTCGAATTTTGTCAATAGTCTCTCTTTAATTGCTCCGATAGAATAATTTTCTCCAAGCTGTCCTGTTCTCATTGCCTTTGCCATATCATCCATCTGCACGGAAATATTCCTGCCAACATTCACAGTCATTCCATCCGCTCTAATATATGCAATGAATGCATCAAATGTATCTGTCTGTTCGATTGCATGATCTATCAGTTTTCTTAATAATATTTTTCTAGCAGCAATTGGCATATCATCCATTTTTCTCTCTTTCTTCCACTGCTCATTCGGTGTGAATCCATACTTGTCTGCCAATTTATTTACTGATACTTCCAAAACTTCTTTCATGAACTTTTTATCCATATGAATCTTTTTTCCATTCATACCAACTGTATTAATAATAAAATGAATATGTAAGTTCTCCGTATTCGTGTGAACCGCATATACCACCTGATTTTGTGGAAATACTTCCTCCATTAGGTCGTTTAGTAAAAGCATTAGTTTTCCCGCATTCTTAGGATCAGATTCTTCTTCGTCTAATGAAATAACTCCATGTGTTGCAACTCGTCCGTCTAATTTACCAAAGAACTCCTTTACCTGCATCATTTCTTCTGTTGCATTGCTAATATCTGTAATATGCCTGCCACCTACATATAAGCCATTTACTGTTTTGATATCATTTGTCACATATGCAAGTTCATTCCCGATCTGATTTGCATTTGATATATTTAGCGGACACCCTACCTTTTCCGGATTTTCAATATAAGCAATTGAATCCGATATCTGCGCAGAAGCACTCCTAGTTCCACTACCTGCCTTGACATTCCATATTTTTACTACAATTCCTTGCGCCATAATTTATCCTCTCTTTCCCCTCTTTATATAGTTATAGCCGCCCCTAAGGACGGCTACACTATTCTGAAAAGGATGACTACATGTACTCTTTAAAGTTTTTGATACTCTTCCATCACAGCCATTGTGATATTCTCTCTCAAATCGGAAGTCATTGGAAAACACACATCCTTATACTCACCTTTTTGATTTTGTCTACTTGGAAATCCCACGAAAAGATTTCCATCCTTTTTGTTTTTGATTACTCTGATTCCGCATACTACGAAGTCACCATCAAATGTTACGCTACCATATGCCACGCAACTATCTTCGGCTGGAGCTTTGCTTAATCTTACTTCTGTCACTTGCATCCAAACGTCCTCCTTATCTGTTTCTTCCTCGTTTCGGAGCACTTGCGGCTTCGCTCTTTGCCTCTGTCTGGGTCTGTTCCTGTGACTGTTCCTGACTCTGCTCCTGAACTTGCTTTTCCACCTGCTTCTGATACTCCTCAACAATTGCACCAGTTATGGTTGCATATAATTCCTTACTTAATGGGAAAGCAATATCCTCATAGGAACCATCCGCTTTTTCCCTTGAAGGAAATGCCACAAAATTGTGACCATTTTTATCCTCCATAACTCTAACACCTCTTACGGCAAAAGCTCCATCCAATGAAAAGCTTCCAATTGCCTTTACTGCATTATCTGTTTTTAACAGATTAAGTCTTACTTCTGATACTTCCATATTTTCTTCCTCCTATCTACGGTGATGAGGGCGATTACCCTCTGACATTGTTTGTGTTGCTTCATAATTCTGTGTGTTCTCTGACACCTTATCCATCAGCTGTTCCATGGTTGTATCAGCAAGCGAAATGCTTCTAGATGTTGCATCGAATCGATACACATGATCTGATAACTGTTCTTCTGCGGATACCTCTCCGCCATTTACTTCCCTTACCATCTCAGCAAGCTGTTCTGGATCTCCCATATCGGTGCTGACTGCAATTACTTCATGGACAGATGATGGTAAAATGAAAAGGTCTGTTCCCATCTGCTCTGCTAATCCAGAGAGTGCATCTTCATAAAACATTGCGGCTGCGCCATTGATTCTAGATTCATTTGAAATAACATACATCTGCTGATTCATTGGCATTTCCTCAAACATAAGCTCTGCCATATCATCTGGCATTCCATCACGTCCGAACATCTCTCTCATTATTTCATTCATAGACTGGACGGTAACTGGAAGAAGCTCTTTTGTGTTTTCCATTGCCAAATTATGAATCTCTTCCGGGGTAACTCCCCATGCTTCCATATGTTCATTCTTAATTGCAATTGTAGCCATTCCCCTTTCATCACTTCCAACTGTTACCTTATAGATAAGGGAAAGATCTTCTCTGTTCTGATGTGGCATTCCTGCAAGCATCTCACGATTCTTTTCTGTATTAACCACCACCATAATAATCTTGTCTTTCACATTCTCAAAGTTTATGAATGACTTTGCAATATCTCCAATTTCAGCTGGAGCCTTAGCATTTTTTTCTGCAACTGATGCAATTCTATCAATTACATCCTCTAGTTTTTCACCATCTTCATATTCCTTATAGTAACCATCTAAATAAATGGTAGGGGCAATATTACTTCCCTCCGGCTGAACTGTTACTCCGTGAAGTACAAGTCCATTGTTTTTTGTTACATCGTTAGTTCTGATCGTTGCTCCTGCTAATTCTTCCGGCATATGATCTTTTAAAACTCTTTTTGTGTAATCCTGAAATTCCTCAAAATTAAGCATGTTTCTTTTTCTCCTTTCTCTCCTTTTTGAGTTTTGCAATTGCCATGTCATAAGCAAGAATTGTTGCTGCATTATCTGGCTTTTCTTCTCTTGCAATTGTTACATTGTTCGTTACATAATCCATACGCTCATTGTCCTCCTTATTTTTTTGTTTGGATTTATTTCTTACACTTATGTTTTGGGTTGAAAATTTCCTAATTGCTAAATCTGATTACAAATTCATCTAACTTTTTTTCTAACACGTTCTTCTTTTATCTCTGCAACTGGCTCACTCTCTGTGTTCTCTTTCTTTTGCTCTTGGACTGTAAGAAGCTCCTTCTCAATATCTGACGATATCTTATCTGCAGTCTCTTTAATAATTTCCAAGCTTTCTTTTAATTCAGATACTTCTTTATCCTTACTCCACCCTGCAATATATCCCAAAGAATAATCTGACGTATCAAAATCCAACATAGATGCTACCCAATATGCGACTGACTCCGCCTGGACCTCTTTACTGCGCCTATCCCACTTATCCTCTTTTCCACCATGTCCCAATGAAGCATGTGCTATCTCATGAATCATCGTTTTGATTGTTTGTAACTGTGGTAAATCATTTTTAATGACAATCTCTTGTTTTGATGGACTGAAATACCCATTAGCACCTCCTGTATTTTCTTTATACAACACAGGCACTGGACTAATCTTTTCTAAGGTACCCTTTAACTGTTCATAACCATCAACACTTGCATCCAATAATGTTGCAAGTGTAGGAAGTGGATCACCCGACGTCTGTTGCACATCAAAGACATACGCTGGACGAAAGCCTTTAAATTCCTTTGTTACTTTTTCCTTTTTCTGATTACCATCTGAATCAAGTACTGGATGTTGGTCATTGTCATATACAAGTTCATCAACATCCGCTTTATATTTCACTGGTGCAATAATCATAATTCCATGTTCATTTCGATTCACAGTACGGTTGAAATCTGACTGCCACTTTTTATATCCGCAAACATAAGATGCATCTGGACACTGTGATGCAATCAAAATACAGTTATTGATACTATAATTTGGGAACTTTGCCATTGTTGAAATGTACTGAGCATACTTCTCAGATTCAAAGATCTCTCTTGTCGAATTCAAAAGTTTCTCTTGAATCTGACTCATCTTTTCTTCTCGTGATTC
>CANRNK010000076.1 GCA_947631985.1 uncultured Lachnospiraceae bacterium
ACTAGGCTGGTGCATTTT
This sequence comes from uncultured Lachnospiraceae bacterium, assembly GCA_947631985.1. GTDB lineage: Bacteria > Bacillota > Clostridia > Lachnospirales > Lachnospiraceae > SZUA-378. The sequence continues at coordinate 19 of CANRNK010000076.1, forward strand.
TTTATTTTTACACCAGTTTTTGGTGTTTCTCATTTACGAGCAAATTGAGGCATATCATGATTCACTTCTGACTGGTAGTAACCAGATATCGTTGATGGCGCATTGAATAATGATGCTAGTAGATATTTCTTGATATTATTGACCTTAGTCGTGTTTCCTTGTAAACTTCGAAGAACATACTCAATATGTGAAGAATTTAGCTTCAAAAATCTGTTTTTCACTAACTCTGTTGGTAATTCAGAACTAGATATAACCGTTGTATTACTCTTGTTCATCAAAGTCTCTATCATCAGATTGTAAATTCCCTCTAGCAGTTCTCGGTCATACGGATAACGCTCAAGTAATAAGTCATAATCAATATTTTCAGCAATTACTTCTTCATATACTTTGACTGTGTTCATCAAATCTTTTCTCATTTCATCATCACTAGTGATTTGATTCGATTTGATATAATTACACTCAGTATCACTAAAATCCGTATTACTAAAATCAGTCTTATTAATAAGTGCCACCTCTTTCTGCGGTTCTTGAACTTCCATATTTACTGTTCCTAATCTTTCATTTGTTACTGTTCTAGAACCGTTACTTTCTACAGTTCTAGGATCTGTACTTCCTTCTGTTCTTGAACTGTCGTTTTCTACAGGTCTTGAACTGTACATTTTGCCTGCTCTTGAACTTTCCTTGTTTTTACTGGATTTTTCCTTCTCATTTTCTGTGGAATTTTCCTCCCACCCATCAACAATAAAGCTCTTTACATACAGAAGACTTGGCAAGCCTAACCCACGCCTTCGCTTTTCTACCAATCCTAAATCCTCCAATTCCTTTAAAGTCTTTATTGCTGTTTTCTCAGCTACATTTAGATTCTCCATAATCTCTGTTATCTGATAAACGATGTACACACGATTTTCATTATCCAACCACTTATTCTTCATTGAAAGACTCATTCTATCTAAAAGGATTCCATATAACAGCTTTGCAGACAATGACAAATCTGCAAATAATGGATCTGTAATTAACCGTTTCGGAATTCGTATGAAATTAAATTGATCCGCTTCCGAACCGTAATAATAATTAAAGACCATTTCTATCAACTCTCCTTCTGATTTCCCCATGTATGCTTAGGTAGTGGTTTGGCTGGTTCAAGAAATTGTTCCAGATACTGCTCAAATACTTCTGTATTTACTAGTGCCGAAGCTCCTACTTTATATATTGCTCCTGCTTCCTTTGCCAATGCCATAAAACGAGTTTTTCCCAAACTGTAAATAATGGAACCTTCTGTCGCATTCACATATTTCTTCATTACATCCTTGGTCTGTGAATAACTTTTGTACGAATATGCCATGCCTGCCTCCTTCTTACGTTTCACTTTCTTTCCATAATGGATTTTTCATCGGAACTGGATTTTCTCTAAACTGTTCCATATAGTCATCAAATATATCCAGGCTAATCAGAACCGTTCCGCCAGTACCTTCATTAATCTTATATACTGCACCAGCTGCTCTTGCCATTTCAATGAATCGATGATGTCCTATACTGTATATCATCGAACCTTCTCTTATACGCACATATTTCTTTTGAACTATTTTATTTGTTCCAGGTACTTTATAAAGATGTCGCATGTAGTCCTCCAACTTCTGATGATGAATAAGAAGCGTTCTTGGTAATTGATAAATTGCACCAGCTGCTAAAGCAAATTCCAAAAGTCTTCTTTCTTCTATATTAAAAATCACTATTGCCTCCGTAGGGCGTATATATCTTTTATAAATTTCTTCATCTTTCAGATAACTTCTGATTGATGGTTTTAATTTCTCAGCCACATAATCCCCCTACTTGTAAAAGTCATCATCAACTATTCTGAATGTTTCTACATACTCATCTAAAATCTCTAGATTCACTAGCACCAATTGATTAAACTTGTAGCAAGCTTTTGCATCCTTTGCCAATTGCTGAAACTTTGATAGACTCATATGGTACATCTGTGCACCTTCATCATAACGAACGAACTTGTCTGGATTTACTTTTTTAACTTTTTTCTTTGTAAGCATAAATTATCTCCTTCCGCTTGCTTATTTTAATTGACTAATTTTTGATTCTTCCATAACGCAAAAAAAGAGGACACCTTCTAAATTTCTTTAGAAAATGTCCTCATAGCAGTGCTATTTATTAACTTGGATTCCAAATCTATATTGTAAATTGTTACACATTCTTAGTTATGACTACTGAATTTCTTGGTCAAAACTTGGTCAACCTCTTATCTCAATCCCTGGAACCCTTGATTTTACTGAATTTATTTATCCAGTGTCTTCATCGTCGGAAACAACAGCACATCCCGAATCGCATAGCAATTGGTCATCAGCTGTACCAGTCTGTCAATACCAAATCCAATACCACCTGTTGGAGGCATACCGATTTCAAGAGCATTTAAGAAGTCTTCGTCGATGCTGTTGGCTTCTTCGTCGCCTTGAGCTTTCAGTTCTTCCTGAGCTTCGAAGCGGCCTCTCTGGTCGATTGGATCGTTTAACTCGGAGTAAGCATTTGCCATTTCACGGCAAGTGATGAATAATTCAAAACGTTCCGTAAAGTCTGGATCTTCTGGTTTTCTCTTGGTAAGAGGAGAAGTTTCCACTGGATGATCCATAACAAAGGTTGGCTGAATCAGCTTGGTTTCTACGAATTCTTCGAAGAAAAGAGCTAAAATATCGCCCTTTTTATGTCTTTTTTCATAGTGGATGTGGTGTTCATCTGCTAAGGCTTTTGCTTCTTCTTCCGTTTGGATGGTTGCGAAGTCTACCCCTGCATATTTTTTCACGGCTTCTACCATGGTGATACGTTCAAAAGGTTTTCCAAGGTCTACCATTTCATCACCGAAGGGGATGAGTGTGGTGCCAAGTACTTCCTGAGCAACGTGACGGTACAGGTTTTCTGCCAAATCCATCATGCCATGATAGTCGGTGTATGCCTGGTAAAGTTCCATCAAAGTGAACTCAGGGTTGTGGCGGGTGTCAGTTCCTTCGTTACGGAATACACGGCCGATTTCATATACTTTTTCCATACCGCCTACGATGAGACGTTTCAGGTATAATTCTAAGGAAATACGTAATTTTACATCTTCGTCCAAGGCATTGAAATGAGTTTCAAATGGTCTTGCTGCTGCTCCACCTGCATTTTGTACCAGTACTGGAGTTTCCACTTCTAAGAAGCCTTGCCCATCTAAGTAACGACGGATGCTGCTTAAGATCTGGGAACGCTTTACAAAGGTATCTTTTACATCTTTGTTCATGATCAGATCCACATAACGCTGACGGTAACGAATATCGGTGTTGGTCAGACCGTGGAACTTTTCAGGAAGAATCTGTAAGCTCTTTGTTAATAATACGATAGAAGAAGCATGAATGGAGATTTCTTCTGTTTTGGTTTTGAATACTTCACCTGTGATACCTACGATATCACCGATGTCATATTTTTTAAATTCTGCATATACATCTTCCCCTACACTGTCTCTTGCTACGTAAGACTGGATGTTTCCTTTGAAGTCCTGGACATTACAAAAAGAAGCTTTCCCCATAATACGCTTGCCCATGATACGACCTGCAATTACTACGGTTTTGCCTTCTAAGGTTTCAAAGCTTTCTTTAATTTCCTGGCTGTAATGTGTTCTGTCAAATTTGGTTATAGTAAAGGGATCTTTTCCAGCTTCCTGAAGGGCAGCAAGTTTTTCTCTACGCACTTTCAGTAACTGATTCAAATCTACCTCTTGGTTGTTATTCTGGTTCTGGTTATTTGTTTCTGACATAATAACTCCTTATCTTAAACAGATTTCTGAATTTCAAGTACCTCATATTTTAGGATACCAACGTCAGTAGATACTTCTACGATTTGTCCTTTTTTCGAACCAATCAAAGCTTTTCCTACTGGAGATTCATTTGAAATCTTACCCTTTAAACTGTTTGCTTCTGTGGAACCAACAATTTTATATTCCACTTCTTCTTTGTATTCCATATCATAGATACGAACTTTACATCCGATGTTGATACGATCCAGATCTACTTCGTCTTCTACAACGACTTCCGCATTTTTCAAGATTTTTTCCAAGTCTTCGATTCTGGTTTCAATATCTCTCTGCTCGTCTTTTGCTGCATCATATTCTGCATTTTCAGACAAATCGCCCTGCTCTCTGGCTTCTTTAATTTTCTGAGCTACCTCTTTACGTTTGATGACTTTTAATTCATGTAACTCATCTTCGTATCTTCTAAGACCTTCGTAGGTTAATATGTTCTTCTTTTCTTCCATGATGCATACACCTTTCTTCCTTTAAATTTAAAACTAAGTTTTATTTTAATGCCTTTTCGTGCTTGTTTTTTTATCCATGTTCGAATTCTTTTTTCCAGGGAAATTAAGCGTTTCCCCCAGATAACTTAGGTATTATAACGTATTTTTCTTCCCTATGTCAAGATTCCAGAAAAATAAGCCTCAAAGCCTCATTTAATTGTTCAAATGTTTCCATTTCGTTGATGTGCTGACGAAGTTTTGCGGAGTTTGGAAGACCAGTGGTATACCAGGACACATGCTTTCGCATTTCCCGGATTCCGATATATTCTCCTTTATATTCCAACTGCAGTTTTCCATGGCGAATGATGGTGTCTAAGATTTCCTGACCAGAGGGACGTTTTTTTTGGTATAGGATTTCAGAGAAAATCCAGGGATTTCCCTGAGCAGCCCGTCCTATCATGATAGCATCGCAGCCTGTCTGCTCCACCAAGGCAGAGGCAGAGGCAAAGTCCTTCACATCTCCATTTCCAATGACAGGGATGGATACGGCTTCTTTTACCTGGCGAATGATGTCCCAGTCTGCGTGACCAGAATAATACTGCTCTCTGGTTCTTCCATGAACAGCGATGGCTGCTATCCCACAGTCTTCGGCTATCTTTGCGATCTCCACTGCATTGACTTGATTGTCATCAAAACCTTTTCGAATTTTCACGGTCACCGGCTTATTCACGGCCTTCACTAATTTCGTTAAGATCTCCCGTGCCAACTTGGGCTCCTTCATCAGATAACTGCCCTCACGATTATTGACAATCTTTGGCATGGGACAACCCATATTAAAGTCTAGGATGGAGAAGGGTTTCTCTTCGATTTTTTTAGCCATCTCACTTAAGATATCAGGGTCTGATCCAAATAGTTGCAGAGAAACGGGGTGTTCATCTGGATGAATCGCCATCAGTTCTTCGGTATTTTGGTTGTTATAGTAGATGGCTTTTGCACTGACCATCTCCATACAAACCAGCCCTGCTCCTTGTTCCTTGCAGAGTAAACGGAAAGGCAGGTCCGAAACACCTGCCATTGGAGCTAAGATTAGATTATTCTTTAATGTTACATTTCCTATTACAAGTTCTTTCATACTACCTTATTTTGCATTCTTCTCGAAGATAATGCGCAATCCCTTCAATGTAAGTTTGCTGTCGTAATGCTGGATGATATCTGTTTCATCCGAAATAATACGACCGAGTCCACCGGTTGCTACTACTATTAGATTCTCATATCCTGTTTCTTTGATGACTTGTTTCACGATATATTCTGTCTGCCCGATCTGTCCGTACACAAGACCTGCCTGCATACTGGATATGGTTTCCTGAGCTAAGATCGAGGCTGGTTTCTTGATTTCAATCTCTGGAAGTTTCGCGGTATCTTCCCACAAAGCTTTGGCAGAGATACGAATACCTGGTGCTGTAATTCCTGCGGTAAAGCAGCCATCCTCTGTGACCAGATCATACGTCGTTGCTGTTCCAAAATCCATCACCAGCACAGGTCCTCCATAGATTTCGAAGGCTGCCACTGCATCTACGATACGATCTGCTCCGATTTCTCTTGGATTTTCTGTTACGATACGGATACCTGTTTTTACTCCAGGTCCCACGATCAAGGGTTTGGTATGTAAATAACGTTGAATACTTCCAATCAATGAATGCATCACGTTTGGAACAACACTTGCAATGATTGCTCCTCGTAAATCCTCTTTGGTGATTCCATCGTTACGTAAAATTTCGGTGATTAAGACTCCAAATTCATCACTGGTTCTTGGTGTTTTGGTCATCAATCGAAAGGTGGTTACTAATTCTTCTTTCTTATACACACCAAACGTTATATTGGTATTTCCAACATCTACCACTAAAAGCATTGGTTTTCTCCTCTTTTCAAATATCTATATCGGCTATATTTTCTTTTTTAATAAATACCCGATAAAATAAACTTAAAGACTCCAGTAATTCTTCTCGTTTTCTGGCTACTTCCTTCAGCATCAGTCCACTGGATATCTCATCGTAATAAAAATCACTTTCCTCTGCATTGGTTTCCAAAGCAACGGTTCCATCCTCTTCAAACACAATGCTAAATTCTCCGCCCACTTCTTCGGTAAATAACACACTTAAGATTTGAACTTCATCTTTAATATTCTGAGGCAATTTTGCAAATTCTTCATTAAAATAATATTTCTGTTCGTAAGCACTTGCCATGCAAAGTACTTTTCGCGTATCACTCATTGTTTCTAAACCTCTCTATCTTTTTACACATATCCATACAATCCACGTACCGATACTTCTCCTGCAAAAATCTCCACGATGGAGCCATCTTCCTTTTGTACCAGAAGTTCTCCCCGTTCATTGATTCCTTTTGCAATTCCTTCGAAATATCCATCCGCTTCCAACACTTTCACGGTGGCGTAACGATTCACTAGGATACTGTTGTATTTATGAAGCAAGTCTTTCATGGACTGCTGCCCAAGAAAACTTTCATAATTTTTTTCAAACCGTTCTAATATTTTTAAAAAAAGACGAATGCGGTTTTGTTCCATCCCCTGCTCCAACTGAATGGAAGAGGCATGTTCCAAGCCTTCCCCAAAACTGGTCTGATTCACATTCACACCTACGCCAACCACCACATAATGAATGAAATCTGGTTCCATGCTCATTTCGGTTAAGATTCCACACACTTTTTTCCCATGGATCACCAAATCGTTTGGCCACTTAATCTGGCATTTTAAACCTGTCACTTCATGAATTGCCTGAGCAACTGAAAGACCCATCACCAAAGTCAGCATAGAGGCACTGCCCGGCTTTATCTCTGGTCTTAAAATCATGGAAAAATAAAGATTTCTTCCTTCTACGGATTCCCAGCTTCTTCCTCTTCTGCCTCTGCCTTGATGTTGCTGGTCAGAAAGCACTATAGCTCCATGAGGATAGCCCTCTTCTGCCAACTGTTTTGCATCGGTGTTGGTAGAGCCAGTCTCCTTATGATAGATCAACTGCTGTCCTGCAAAAGAAGTGGTCAGTCTGCTTTTGATTTCACTGGAAGATAAAATATCTGGAATCTGTATCAGGCGATATCCCTTGTTCTGGACGGATTCAATTTCATAGCCTTCTTTTTTTAATTGTTTCATCACTTTCCAGATTGCTGTTCTGGACACACCAAGGCTTTCACAAAGTGCCTGTCCCGATACAAAGCCTGTCTGTTCATGGAGTATGGTCAAAATTTCTGTTTTCAATCCAACACCCTCGTTATTTCCTTAAAATTCTGCTCCCATAGTTGCAGCAATTACCGCTTTGATGGTATGCATTCTATTTTCCGCTTCATCAAATACCACAGAACGATCTGAACGAAAGACTTCATCGGTCACTTCCATCTCTTTGATAGAAAAGCGTTCTCCCATTTCTTTTCCAATCTTTGTATTTAAGTCATGAAAAGCTGGTAAGCAGTGAAGAAAAATACTGTTCGCTGCTGCCTGTTTCATAATGCTCTCATTTACCTGATAAGGAGATAATTCTTTGATTCTCTCTTCCCACACTTCCACAGGTTCACCCATAGAAACCCATACATCGGTACAGATTACATTGGCATCTTTTGCAGCTGAGGTATCTTCTGTAATCAGAATCGAACCTCCTGTTTTGGCAGCGATTTCCTCACAGGTTTTGATTAACTCCTGGGAAGGAAAATAGTTCTTAGGTGCACAGGCTACAAAATGCATCCCCATCTTGGCACAAGCAACCATATAAGAGTTTCCCATATTAAAACGGGCATCTCCAAAATAAACTAACTTTTGTCCTTTCAGACTTCCCAAATGTTCCCGAATGGTTAACAAATCCGCTAACATCTGTGTTGGGTGAAATTCATCGGTTAAACCATTCCACACAGGAACTCCTGCATGAAGTGCTAATTCTTCCACCACTTCCTGTCCAAATCCACGATACTGAATCCCTTCATACATTCTTCCAAGGACTTTAGCCGTGTCTTCGATGCTTTCTTTCTTCCCAATTTGAGAACCTGATGGATCCAAATAGGTACTTCCCATTCCAAGATCAGAAGCTGCAACTTCAAAGGCGCATCTGGTTCGTGTGCTGGCTTTTTCAAATATCAAGGCAATGTTCTTTCCTCGAAGTACATCTACCTTAATTCCCTGTTTCTTTTTCTCTTTCAACGCTGCTGAAAGATCCAACAAATACAGGATTTCTTCTGGTGTAAAGTCCAGTAACTTTAAAAAATGACGTCCCTTTAAATTCATATGCATAACTCCTTCTCCCTATATTTCATTTCTATTAGGTATCATCATAATATAATCGCCTGTTTCCGTCAATCAAGAATACAAAAGTCTGCACCGAAAGGATTGAATATGCTTCCTTTTGGCGCAGACTGTATTTCTATATTTTAATCCGGATAAATCCTAATTCATAAGTTCTTTTAATCCACTTGCAAGACCAGCAAGTCCCTGAATCTCAGAAGGGATAATAATCTTGGTTGCCTGACCATCTGCTGCTTTCGCAAATGCTTCCAAACTCTTAATACGAAGAACTGCTTCATCAGCACCCGCTTCTTTGATAAAACGAATACCTTCTGCTGCTGCTTTCTGTACTTTCATGATTGCTTCCGCTTCACCTTCTGCTTCACGAATCATTTTTTCTTTTTGAGCTTCTGCACGTAAAATCGCTGCAGTTTTCTCTCCTTCTGCTTCCAGAATTGCAGATTCTTTATTTCCTTCTGCTACAAGAATTGAAGAACGTTTTTCACCTTCTGCACGAAGAATGGATTCACGTCTTTCACGTTCCGCTTTCATCTGTTTCTCCATGGCATCCTGAATCGCTGCTGGCGGAATAATGTTTTTCAGTTCCACACGGTTAACTTTAATTCCCCATGGATCTGTTGCGGTATCTAAGGATGCACGCATCTTCGTGTTAATGGTTTCTCTACTGGTAAGTGTCTGGTCAAGTTCCAAATCACCAATGATGTTACGAAGTGTTGTAGCGGAAAGATTTTCAATCGCCATAATTGGATTTTCCACTCCATAAGCAAACAGCTTAGGATCTGTAATCTGGAAAAATACAACGGTATCAATTCTCATGGTAACATTATCTTTGGTAATAACTGGCTGTGGAGCAAAGTCAACAACCTGTTCTTTTAAGTTTACTCTTCTGGCTACTCTATCGATAAAAGGAATTTTTACATGGATACCAACGCTCCATGTAGCTTGAAATGCTCCCAGTCGTTCTAATACATAGGCATTTGCCTGAGGTACAATTCGAATACAAGATGCTGCTAATAAAATTAATAAAATTAAGATAATCAATAATACAATAGGTCCTTCCATTTTACGCTTCCTCTTTTCTTTCTTCTACAATTAATTTTACTCCACGTACTTCCAATACCGTTACAACAGTTCCCACTGGAATCTTAATTTTCTCATCCATGCTTCTTGCCATCCAGTCAAGGCCGTTCAGTTTCGCCTGGCCCTGTTCACTCTGGTTATCAATTTCACCTACCACAACTGCGTGCATACCAATCAGGCTTTCCACATTGGTTTTCTCTCGATCCTTATTAAAGAATTTCACTGCAATTGGACGCAGGAAGATTAGAACCAGAATCGATGCAATTAAAAAAAGTGCAATCTGAAGCCACAAGGGTCCTCCAAGTGCTGCTACAATGGTTGCTACCAATGCTCCTACTGCAAACCAAATGGTTGTAAGTCCTAAGGTTGCAATTTCAATAAGAGCAAGTACTACTAATAAAATGAGCCACAAAATCGTATCATTCATATGAATACCCTCCTTTTTATGACACCCTAATATTACTACACTTTCCGTTTTAATTCAACGAAAAATTAAAAGACTTCATTTCTTACAAAAAAACCTCTTCTTCCTGTGCAACAGCCTGCATGAATAACAGGACTCAGGAAAAAGAGGTTTCTAATATCTATTTAGTTTTATTTTATGTATTTAAAAAAGCACTTCTACCAGAATACATGGTTTCCAATAATCAGACCTTCTCTGTTTCCAACACGGCGGAATCTAGTTGCTTCACCTACATTTGAAACACCACTGATTGCTTCTTCTGCTGCCTGAATACAGATATCTCGAACTTTACCAGCCTCAAGAATACGGTTTACTTTTCCACTCATCGCTGGAGTAAACTGTCCAGACGCAAAAATAACTCCCTGTATGGTGTTCGGATATCCCTTACTTTCCACACGGTTCATTACAACTGCACCAACTGCAACCATACCTTCGTAGCTTTCTCCGCCAGCTTCACACTGTATTAGAGCTGCCATTAACATGGTATCGGTGGTTCCTTCTGGAATTCCTGCTATGGTTCCTTGTACTTTGGATTTGGAAGCCTTTTCTGCTGCTTCTCGTTCTAAAATTGTTTTCATGGTCTCACCATAGTCAATATGGTAGTCCAAATCAACAAACTCGGATAGTACATAACCTGTCTGACCTTCGATTTCAACGCTGACCCATTTTGCATCATCGGTTTCGTAAGCATCTACAGTTTCATTTAATGCAAGAAAGCTTAACACTTCTGCTTCTGTACTAGGTTCCATTCTAACGCGTAATGCTTCTGCTTTGTTGGTTGCTACTAATTTACCAACTTCTTTGGCAATTTCCTGTGCTTCTTCACCGAAGTAAAGGTAATCACTATTTGCCCAGCCTACTACATCACCTGATTGTATCTTCGTCCAACCTTCTATCTGCTCTAGTATTACTCCACCACAGTCTTTGTATAAAACGCCGACTTTTTCTGAGGTACCATTTGGTTCGGTACGCACATTAAGGGATTCTTTTACTTTTGCCATTACCAGATTGGACTCCTTAGAGTCTGGGTCCTGACTATCGTCAGCATCCAATCCACTTTGTTCCTGCACAACATTTGCACCCATTTGCACTGTTCCATTATCGAGTACCACTGCTACACCAACTGCCCAGTTGCTCAAATAATCAGAATTTGTTGCCACAGCGGTTGTGCTTATGCTTGCCATGGTTAGTACTGAAAAAAACGTACCACCAAAAA
>CANRNK010000077.1 GCA_947631985.1 uncultured Lachnospiraceae bacterium
TCCTGCTCAAGTGCCTTCTTTTTGTGTCTGAAAACCCATTTATCAAAATTGATGATTGCCAGAAAACTAACAATGAGCAGCACCGCAAAAATACCAATCAGTATCATGCTGAACTGGTTAATCAACTCCTGATTATCTTCATTTGTCTTGTCAATATAGACTTGTATATCATCAAGATGAATCCCCATTGCAATAACCCAGTCAAAATCCCGATAGGCTTTGGCATAAGCCAACTTTTCGGATACCACTTCACTGTTTAGCTTTTTAAAAAAATAAGTAAAGTAAATTTCTCCCGCTTTATTAATTCCTTCCAATTCCGTCAGATAGGGGAAATTCCCTTTTATATCTGTCATATCTGTTGACAAATAGGTTCCTTCCGTCTCAGGCAGATTGGGATGAACACGCCGAATCGCATAATTATCTCCACCCTGGTAATTAATGATTTCATTTACCCAGATATAGGCATTATCCTCATATTTCGAATTTCGAATCTTACTCTCAATCTTTTCTTTTACCATGTTGTCTGAATATTCCTGGCTTACACCATAAAGAATCATATGTTTCCCATGGCGAATTATTTTATAGGATAATAACCCTGGAAGGAATCGCTTGTAATCGCCCTCCCATTGTTCTCCCACTAAGTTGGCCGGATCAAACACTGCCTGCTTACTCTCTTGTTCCCAGATTAGAATCGTCCAATATTCATCACCTGTCATTTCAAAATAGTTGACGAGAAGCTTTAAAAAATCTTCATCACTCAAATCCATATTCCCCCTGATCAGGGAATACTGTCTCTCAACCATCCTCACGTAGACTCGTTCATATACCTTGCGCTCAGCGTCAATTTCATTCATCAGGTTATTGATTGTGTCATGTAAAAAGGTTTTTTTCAAATCTATCATATTCTCTTCGGTCTGTTCGATATAGACACCCGTAATATGATTGACCGAAAGGAGTAAAAACAAACTGGCAATCAGGATACTTCCTACCATAAATGCAGTTAAAATAATATTATGTTTTTTTGTGATGGCTTATCCCCCCAACCTATTGATATGGTCTCGCATATCTATTTTTAAAAGCTTTGTTTTTTTTCAAATTGTAGTCCCAGTAGATATTTGTCAGCCCCGTCAGTGAGAAAAGAGAAAAGAAAAACCGATTCATTTTAGCAAGGTATTCCTCTTTCTCATATTCCTTTTTCAGGTTTTGATCCATAACTCCTGTAAGTGCGTAGGTTTTACCAATTGTTTGAATTTGTTCAAATATCTTTGCATTGGCTTTTTCCGGTTGTATCCTGAGGCCTTCCATTCCTCCCTTAATGATGATTCCATCAAATGACACACCAAGTCTTTTGGTCAGAATTTCAAGGTAGGGTCTCAGGTAATAGGACTGACTTGTCTCTGGAAATCCTGATTGAATGATAAATGCCATGTGTATTGCTTCCTGATTGACTGGCTTGAGTCTTTCAAAAAAGTTCATAACAGGATAGGTGTCATATCTTTTTAAATGTCCACATTCTCCATTTCTCAGCTTGATGTATGGTAACGAATGTTGAATCAGCCTATCGAGGAATGTTTTTCCCTTTCCATCAATAAAACCATTCTCTGTATGAAATAAAAGGATCACCTCACCGCTTTGAATATAATCCCTGTACATAGGTTCTGCATCCCCAAATGCACATTTCCCAGGCGTTTTTAACCAACAACTCCAGCATCCAACACAGTCTCTGATGGTTGTTTCCTGATTCTGGTAAGTTACTACTTCTGTGTCTTGATCTGCCTTTTTATAGTCAGATACAATCTCTTTTATCATTTCTTCATTTTTATTATCACATGCTAATCAAATATCGTTACTTTCATGCCTGCTCCTCACCCGATTCCAATATGAACTAGTTTTGACAATTCTGATTTGTTTCACTGCACTCACCCTTTCACTTTAACACTGTAATGAATCAATAATCAATCTGTTTTTGCAAAAAAGTCCCGTCCCTTAAATCATCAAATGCTTTATTTAATTCCTCTTTGGTGTTCATGACAATGGGACCACCCCATGCGACTGACTCATCCAGTCTCTTCGAGCTGACAAATAACACCTGTGCCTTTTGGTCAGTTGCTTTCACAGTAACCTGCTCTCCCTGCGTTAGTTTTACAGCTGTCTTCTCTGCAATCAGTTCGCCCCCAATATAGGCATCTCCTAATAAAGTAAATAACATGACCGAAGCATCCTCTTTCATATTGATTGTGAGGGACGCGTCTGCCTCAAGGTGAATATCATAATAGTCAAGTGGCAGATACTTACTCTGGTACCCAATATGGGTTTCGTAATGCCCTGCCAGCAATCTAAGTTTCCCGTTTTCTATTGGAATCTCTTCTATTTCAGTATTTTTTATACTTCTATAGGCGGGTGCAACCATCTTGTCTTTTGCTGGAAGATTTAACCATAGTTGTACTCCCAACATTCGATCTGATGCTGGCAATTTTTCTTCATGCATAATTCCCGAACCCGCTGTCATCCACTGTACTTCACCATCTGCTATGGTATCTTCATTGCCAAGGCTGTCACGATGTGTCATCTTACCCTGGAAAATATAGCTGATTGTCTCAATCCCTCTGTGCGGATGCATTGGGAATCCGGCGATATAATCTTTTGGATTTTCACTATCAAATGAATCCAACATCAAAATCGGGTCAAATTCCTCAACTGTTGTATTTCCCAATACTCTGACAAGACTCACTCCAGCACCATCCTGCGTTCTATATCCTCTGACCTGACTTTTCACTTTTCGTTCCATTTTATACTCCTCTCTACTTAGTGTTTTTAGACATTTTGTTTCTGTTTTATTTTCATCCTATCCCTGTTGCAAATTAAAATATTATCTATCCTTTTTTCTTCTTGAAATATTCTTTTTTTCTTTCAAGACTCCATCTGCAGTCATTCTGGTCTTCTGCCCATCTGAAAATTTCTTCTCATTCAAAATTTTCTTCCCTGCCATTGCTTTCTTTTCCCCACTTGTTTTTCGATCGAATGTCGTAGGCCTATCATGAACTTGCGTTCTGTCATGCGCCTGCTCTCGATCAACACTTGGCTTTCTTCGCTGTTGCACCACTTTCACAGCTGGGAAATTGTCCTCAAGTGGGTACGGATGATCATTCACTACCAAAAGATGTTTTCTAATTAGCTTTTCAATGTCTGCCAGCTGTTCTTTTTCATCAAAATCGCAAAAAGAAATTGCAATTCCGCCCAGCCCTGCACGACCCGTTCGTCCGATTCGATGTACATACGTTTCTGGTGCATCCGGAAGATCATAATTAATTACATGGGACAATTCATCAATATCGATTCCTCTGGCAGCAATATCCGTTGCAATCAAAACACGCAGGCTTTTATTCTTAAAGTTTTTCAAAGCTGTCTGCCTTGCACCCTGGGATTTATCTCCATGAATCGCCTGCGCAGTAATATCCGCCTTGGATAACAAGCGAACAATTCGATCTGCTCCATGTTTCGTTCTTGAAAACACAAGTGCAGATTCTATTGATTTATCATTTAAAATATGAATTAATAAATCCTTCTTATTTTTTTTATCAACATAATACAAAAACTGCTGTATGGTGTCTACTGTAGAAGATTCTGGTGTAATTGCAACTTTTGCAGGGTTTTTTAGAATCGTATTGGCGAGTTTTTCGATATCCGGAGGCATCGTTGCGGAAAAGAAAAGTGTCTGTCTTTTTTCGGGTATGATTGCAACAATTTTCCTGATATCATGAATAAATCCCATATCAAGCATCCGGTCAGCTTCATCTAAAATAAATATTTTAATGTGTTTTAATGTGATTATTCTTTGATTAATCAAGTCATTCAGTCTGCCAGGTGTCGCAATTAAAATATCCACACCCTGCTGTAAGATTTCCTCTTGTGGTTTCTGAGACACGCCACCAAAGATGACTCCATATTTTAATCTTGTATATTTTCCATAATGACAAAAGCTATCATAGATCTGGAGCGCAAGTTCTCTGGTTGGTGTAATAATCAAAGCTCTTACTTTTCTCTGTCCCTGCCCCACCTCCTTTTCTTCACTTAACAGCTGAATCGTTGGAATTGCAAAAGCGGCTGTTTTCCCAGTACCTGTCTGTGCGCAGCCTAAGAGATCTCTTCTACTTAAAATAATCGGAATTGCTTCTTTTTGAATTGGTGTTGGTCTTTCATAATTTTTTACCGCAAGGGCTTTTAGAATACCCGGTATAATATTTAAGTTCTTAAATTGCATGTTATCCTCATTTCTGTTTTCCTGGTTTAGGTTCTATTCTTATTGTTTTTTTCTGTTATCTTGTAAATAATTGCTACATTATTTCACACTTTTCTCTCTATACTTTATTGCTTTTGATGCTATAAGCTTGGTTCGTTTTCTCAGTCACAATTTCTGTGTTTTCTCCAGCCGCATCTGCCAGCTTTGTGTCTTTTGCTCCTCTCTTAAACGTAATCAACCCATTTAAGAAGGTCTCAAGCATATGGTTGTCACAAACAAGAGCTTCCTTCGTGGCACTCTCCTCTTTTGGGGGATTAATCAGAATTCTGTAATCTGTTTTTTTTCATATAAATTTAGTATAGCACTAAATGAGACTGTTTACACGCTTTATCCTTATCCGCAATATAAAAAAGCCAGAATGGATTTCTCCATTCTGGTTCGTTTCCTTACCTGACTTACTCCCTCTTAAAAAATCAAATTGAAACAGTTAAAAGTTTGAAAACATGTCTTCGACTCATCAGAAATCATGATCGTAACATTATAAATCCCATTCCTCTTTCTTCTTCTTCATATAAATCGCTGTGCCACCAACCATGAGAACCAAAACAATTATGATCAAAATCCATAATATCATACTATTTCCAGAAGTCTCCATGATAACCTGCACCTGGTTCTCTGTCTTGACATTCTCCAATGCCTGGGCGTTTACATGGGTAACACCAATATTATCTATCATACCTGCTATCATAGATAGGGACAGCACAACCGTCATAATAGATCTTATTTTCTTAAGAACACCCAGTCTTTGCCTTTTTTCTGTTCTTTCATAGCGTATCATAAATCCCTCCGTTTATGTCATGCAATCAGATTATCCTTCTCTTTCTTGCCTCAGTAACAGCTGCTGTCTTGCTATTGACACCAAGCTTTTTGAAGTTCTGTTTGTTATGATATTTTATATTTTCTACTTTGAGACCCAGCTCCTTCGCGATTTCTGCACTTGAAAGTCCTTCTGCCTGAAGCTTTAAAATCTTTATCGCATTCTCACTAAAAGATGCCTCCTCTGTAGCCTGCTTAAGATATCCAGGGTAAGCAAATGTCATCTTTTCCGTCTCTGCAAGTACTTCCTGATAGAATTTTGAATTCTTGCTCTTCCAGGCGGACTCCTTTAACATCCGATATGTCGCAGCTCCTTCTCTAGATATAATGCGAACAAAGTGATAACTCTCTGCCTGTGTAAAAGCCTTTTGTAAGTTCTCCTCCCATTTGGTATCTCCCATCCGGTACTGACTAATGGAAAGTAGAAGCCTTGCTTCCATAGAGATGTATGTCCGATGCATCAGTTCTGCATAATACAAAATTCGTTGCAATAGAATGATTGCCTTCTCATATCTGCCCATTAACAGATAGACGCGCACCTTAGTCAGATATCGAAATCGTTCCATTGTTGCGAACTCCAGCTCTTCCTCTGGTGCCCTTTCCATCCATTCCATTGCCTCTGCCGTCTTTCCCTGGTAGAGTCCAATCCGTATCTGCAACGCCTCAAGATTTGATAACAACTTTACCGATCCTTCTATTTCCGCTTTCTTCTGAAAATTAGCCAATAGGTCTCTGGCATCCTCCGCATGATCATTAATAACATGAAGCCATGCAAGAATCCCAGCAGCTACAAAACACTGCTCAATTTTACCAACGGCCTGTGCCTGCATCATACCTTTGTTGGTAAGATTCGCAATTTCATAGCTATCTTCCCCTTTTTCCAGAAAACTTTCCGCAAGTGCAAGGTTGACAAGTCCTTTTCCATATTTTCCAAGTGTAAACTCAATCACTTTACCAATACTTTTTGCCAATTCCTTGTCTCTTTTACTCCATTCACAAAAATCTTTTCCTCCATTCATCTGAGAGGGCAGGTTACTGGTAACAGAGAATTCCTGCAGACTTATGTTACGGTTCCTAATAAGTGTCCCAGCATTTTTAAAGATATCAATCAGTGCACTGCTTCCACGATGTGGTAACGCAATTTCCAGATAAACAAGCTGACCCTTTGCAGCTTTCTGGGAACTTCCACTCAGAGTTCCCTCAAGTTGTTTTAGCTCTTCATACCAACGTTCACTTTCTTCAACATTTAACAGCATGGAATGGAGCATGCTCATACCTGCAATCAATTCCACACTTTCCCTGATTTTTTCTTCCGTAAGTGCAAGATAATATTGTCTAAGTTCATAATAATGACCACTTGCCGGATTCTGTCTTGCATTGGAGATCAATAATCCTGCAATCCGTTCTGTGTCATGACATGCTTCATACATCTTTAGTGCATTTGGCATATCTTTTTCCAACTCATAATAAAGACCGGCATTATAATAAAGCCGTTCCCATCTCTCTTTTTGATAGGTTCGAAGTAACCTTCTCCTCATAGAACGTCTCATGGGAAGTCTAATCTCATAGATTTTCTTACCTCCGACACCCTCTTTTGAAAGAATAAAATTACCCAGCTGTTCCGCAATCCCAATCATTTTTTCTACATCACTTCTACCGGTAATCATTTCTGCAAGATGTTTGTCAAATTCCTCTACAATACACATCTGCATCAGGAACTCCTGTGTTTCAACATCCCACTGATCGTAGACATGACGGTCAAGATAGTCCCAGAAATCATTGCGCATTCTTTCAATATAGGTTGCTTCAAAAGGTCTGCCTGCTGCAAGCTCCATTGCAATGAGCCTTGCCACAATCCCAAGCCTGTTACTAAGCTTCATCATGTTACTAAAATCTTCTTCTGTGGGTGTCAGTCCCCATAATTTCAAATACTGGGCCATCTCTGTTTCAGACAGAAGAAAATCCTCTTCCTCAATTACAGTAAAGACCTTTCGATAATAAAGGGGCATTAACCAGGATGGCATCCTGCTTCTCCCGCATAAGACAAGCCAGACATCCTCTCTTTGAATCAATGCTTCAATCTGCTTAATCAAATCTTCCCGTAGTGTATCCATTCTTAACAACTGTAGATCATCAATCACAACAGTGATCTGCCTGTCACCAAGTGGAAATTCCAGATCTTCTAGCTGCATCTGTTCTGCCGAAATATAATAATGCCGTCTCTTTCCCATATAATCACGGAGAAAGGCCGTCTTCCCACATCCAGATATGCCATAGAGATATACCGTTTGTGACAACATCTGGGCTGCTTTCATTTTCTTATTGGCTATTCTTGGACGTATATAGAACTCATCATCGGTTGGAAACCCTGGCTCCAGATACTTTTTACCCGTCTCTTCCATCTTTCGCTCCATCATTCTGCTTTCATGCAATATAATGAAATTTTAGCATACGCTTCTTTAAAAAGCCACTCCACAAAAGGGTAGTTTGATGGTGTCTTATTCATCTTTATATTTTAGATATTCCATAAATCTTCTTACTGCTATTGATGCAGTGGCTTTGTTTTTAAGTACAAATCCAATCTCTCTATATTCCGGTACATCAAGCGGTTTTGCGACAATCCTATATGGAATTCTCTTTAAAATCAATTCTGGCAGAATACTGATTCCCAAGCCACTCTCTACCATGGACATAACTGCATAATCATCCCAAGTTGTAAAATGCACCTGTGGTATCAGATTATACTTATCAAAAATAGCCGAAATTTCAGCCTTTGCTCCCTTTTCCAAAAGCATAAAAGGTTCCTTTGCCAGCGCTGTCACTGGAAAGCAGTCTGCCTTCGCACATGGATGATTCTCTGGAATAATTACCATAAGCTGGTCCAGATTTAAACTTATACTTTCCAATTCAGGTAATGTGGGCAGTCTTAAAAATCCACAGTCCACCCGTCCCTCTTCTATCCATTTTTCTATCTCGGTATAATCACCCAAGAGCAACTCATAATCGATTCCCGGATAATCCTTCTGAAAACGCTTTATGATTTTTGGAAGCCAATGGGTTGCAACACTTGAAAATGTGCCAATCCTAATAAGACCTATTTCCAGACCTTTCAAGTCATTTACCTGCATCTGCATTTTTTCAAACTCTTCACACAAGTTTTTCGCATACGGAAGAAGCTTCAATCCATCTGATGTAATCTTGATTCCGTATCTGCCTCTTTCTAAAAGTATCACGTTCCATTCATGCTCCAAATCAGCAATCATTCTACTGATCCCTGATTGTGTTTTATTGCGTACTTTTATCGGAAGTCTATTCTTGATCCTGCTGTTTTTCATTACTGGAAACAGTTTTTCTTTTTGGAAACATAAAAAATCGTTTATTATGCTAATTATTTCCGGAATAGCAATGGGCGGGAGTTGGATATTTTTATACGAAGCATACCAGCAAATTGGTGTCAGCATAGCCTCCCTGTCTTATTACTGTGGGCCAGTCATTGTTATGGCTTTGACTCCGGTACTTTTTAAGGAAAATCTGACCTTAATAAAGATAACTGGATTGGAAAATTCCACACTACAACTTACCATTAGCTGTCTGTCTGTGGCATTATTTGTGCTTTTTAAGCAAGGATTGATGATTCACGTACCCGCCGGAAGCCTCGTTCCTTTAGCCATCCTTGGATTGTTAAATACAGGCATTGGATGCTATCTATATTTTTCATCCATCGGAAGTCTTCCTGTGCAGACTGTTGCAGTCTGCGGTTACTTAGAACCTTTATCTGCCATTCTCTTTTCCATTCTAATTCTGAAAGAGGCCATGCTTCCATTACAGATTATCGGGGCAGTATGTATTGTCGCTGGGTCCATTTTGAGTGAAAGTATCTTGATCAGGAAGAAGACAAGCATATAAAAGACAAAAAAGGTTCACAGCAATCGGCGCTCAACACCGAAAGTCTGGAACCCTTTGATTTATGACTAGAGACTAATTATTTCTCTTTTCGTGACATCAAAACGTCTGTATCAACATGTGAAACTTTGGCTGTTTTGGAAAAATCAACAAACACCTAAAATAATTGACTTAGTCGAGCTCCCAGTTTATACGCACCTTCCAAATCTGTCGGAAAACACATTTCATGAACGCTTTTCTTTTCTTCCTCGTTAAAACTGTTTATATCAAATTTCGAATAGTCTTTCACCTGAAGGGTGTTATACACTGGGTATAGGCAAACCTCTCCATTCAACGCCCTTAGTTCATCTGCATATGTTTCAAATTGTTCCTTATACAATTTTTCATAGAACTCTTTCGTAGCATTCATTGTCAAAAACATTCCGACATTGACTTTTCCTTTAAAATAGTTACTGTAGTCATCGTAGGAAAGAGCACAAAAATGCAATCGTTCTAAGAAAGCAAAATATTGACTAGTCGGCCTGCCCAGATAAATTGGTGTTCCAATCAAAAGTGTATCTGCCGAAAAAACCTTATCTATTATTGGTGAAATGTCATCTTTCCAGTAGCAGTGACACCGCTTCACATCTTTTCTTTTACAAAGCATACAACTTCTGCAGCCCGTAAAATTCAAGTCATACAAATTAATATATTCAACCTCTGCTCCAGTAGATTCTGCGCCCGCCATTGCAGACTCGAGTAATTGAGCTGTATTCCAATTTTTTCGCGGACTGGCATTTAAAACAATTGTTTTCATCTTTATCTCGTATAATTCAATCATCCTTTTATTAGGTGATTGGATTATTTTTCCTTTCTTTTTCTTGTTTATAGTATGAAGCTCATATGAGAAGATTATTGCTTTAAGAAAGCTAATAAGATTTTTTGTGTTGAATACTGTTTCATAAGAAAAATTATAAGTATATTTTCAAGTATATTTTCAAGTATATCAAAGATACCTCAAGATATTGCAAGCGTTATCAATGCCTTTCTTAAACTATCATTTTGTACAAACCGTTGCGTTATTGCAAACATCACGATAAAAAAACAAATGATAAAACAAAAATCTGAAATCAATAAATTGCAATAAGCGTTTCTCCCGTCAATTCAGAGCTTCTCAAATGTGTGATATACTGTCTTAGAATCATAACGAAACTGCATGTCAAGCGATTTAAAACTCTCATCATATTTTCTAATTCCATTAGCACCGTTCTCTATTCTATGCATTATGAACAAGCATACGAAAAACCAATTGTACCCAAATAAACTATTATATTCACACGATAACCTCTCTCTCCCTGTAATACTTATTTACAGTATCTACTTGCTATTAATTCCCATAATTCCAGACCGGTGTTTTTGCTAAAAACACAGATTTATTTTACCCCATCACCCCCCATAAAATCAGGGTTTTCTTGTAAGTAAGCAGACCGTCTCGACGTGCACCGCATTGCTGAAAAGAACAATTTTCAGTTGACTCGTCCTGCTGATAAGAACACATTTTCGTTGAACGTACTTCGTGATCGCTATCCACAGGGCTTTTACTATTCACATTATCCACTAAGTAATCGTGTTTGTTCATTACAAA
This sequence comes from uncultured Lachnospiraceae bacterium, assembly GCA_947631985.1. Taxonomy (GTDB): domain Bacteria; phylum Bacillota; class Clostridia; order Lachnospirales; family Lachnospiraceae; genus SZUA-378. Next base: position 10,644 of record CANRNK010000077.1, read on the forward strand.
CATCCCTCTCTACTTGGTGAATTATTTTGTTTTTTCCTCAAGTTCTAACATAAATTTATCGAAGTCTGACATAAATAATCTGTCTTGAATGATTCGATATTTTTCAAACTCTGTTTCTGCATGTTCCTTTGCAATTTCAGCAGTTATCTTCCCTGCATCTTTCAGAACTTCATGCTCATCAGCTTCTAAAAATATATCAAGTCTATTTGACCAGTCTTCCATTGTCATTGGAATACGTCGTCTAGCTCTGTTTTCCGCCAAATCAAGGTAAGCTGATACAATATATTCCATTGATGTCATCTCTTCTTGTGATAAATAATTCTTTGCTACTACAACATCACTTTTCATGATTTTCCCATCTGGTCCTTCTTTCCAAGTTGTAAGTCCCATATAATCTCTATCGGCATCCGCACGTTCATAAATCAATTCTGCTGCTGTGTGTCCATGTACTGCATAATGCATTTTATTTTGAACTTTTGCGAAAAATTCTTTTGTTGTCTTTGCCGATTTATCATAATCAACTGCTGTTGCATAAATGTCTGTAATCTTTTGATAGAATTTTCTTTCTGACAAACGTATCTCTCGTATTTTTTCCAACTGTTCGTCAAAATACTTTTCTGTCAAATT
>CANRNK010000078.1 GCA_947631985.1 uncultured Lachnospiraceae bacterium
CCTGTTGTGTACCTTGGTGCGAGGGAAAAGTTTTCCGATTCGATGACAGGGATGGAAGAATTAGAGCGTATGAGTCTGACAGGTTTCAATGGTGACCTTCTCTATCAGGTTAACGACTATACCTGGGAAACCTATATGGCGTATTATTGTGGTTATGAACCGGATGAGGTGTTACCGCCGGAATCAGTTGCAGACTGGACTGAAATTGAATCCATGCCATGCTACCCGGATGAAGGCTCCGTTGTGGTTGTTAGAGATACCATAGTTGTGAAATTTGCGGAGACCACAAAATAATACCAAAAATTACATCTAAACGACTGAAAAATACATCAAGTACCAAAAATTACATCTAAACGACTGAAAATTACATCAAGTACCAAAAATTACATCTAAACGACCGAAAATTACAAGGAAAGATGGAAATGAAGAATAAAAAGGGGTTTGAAATAAAAGGCATTCTTGATTGGATCATATTGGCAGGACTTTTCCTGGTTGGAGTCATTCTTCCCCTATATCACAGGGAAGGATTCACCATGATCGGGGATCGAAAGTACACTTTCTTTCTTGTGGTTTCAATCACGCTTGCCCTAACGCTCTGCTTGCAAGGGATTGGGTCTCTAGTTCGGGGGGAGTACGAGTTTACGTCACTAGAGAGAATTGCAATGCTCTATGGCGTTGTCGTCATGTTGTCTGCTTACAAGAGCCGATATCCTCAGACTGCTCTCTGGGGATATGAGGACTGGCATATGGGTCTGGTGTCACAACTATTATTTTTGACCATTTTTTTTGCTGCAATTCGAACGAAGAGAATACAAGAACGGATACTGCCATGGATGCTGCGTAGCGCCATGGTAGTCTTTCTATTGGGGATTCTTAACAGGTTCGGAATCGATCCACTTGGAATGTTCGATGGACTGGAATACTGGAACATGACACATTTAATCTCAACCGTTGGCAATAGCAACTGGTATAGCGGGTATATGACGCTACTGTTCTCGATTGGGTATGTGCTCTACCTGCAAAAAGAGAGAAAGATTGAGTTGTTAATTTTTATCATCATAGGATTTGCGATCGTCCTCACACATGGAAGCGAAAGCGGGTTGCTGACTTGTGGGATTCTTTTGTTCCTAAGTCTGCTGTATGCGGTACTAAGTAAAGACGTCAGGCTTTTAGGCAGAATACAGAAGAGCCTGGTTCTCTTTGGTGGAATCGGACTGGGGTTATCTCTTATCAGCGTTGCTTTTCCGGATGATAGGAACTTCGCAGAGGATGCTGTGACGCAACAGCTCCTGAATCCTTGGATCTGGCTGGTATTGTTATTTGTCTTCGTCTGCTTCCTGTTGCTGTTGCATGTGTTCCGGGAGGGGAAACAGGTATTCGTTGTGTCTCTCGTGATCTTACTGGCAGCCTCCCTGAGCTTTCTTCTGGTTGTGTTTAATTTAAGACTTTTATTAGAAGAATGGGGAAGCGGCAGAATCGAGCTATGGAGAATCTCCTGGGAAGCCTATTGTGAGATGCCTCTTCTCAACCAGCTGATTGGTGCGGGACCTGACTGCTATGCTCATTATATGTATGCAGTTTACCCGGAGCAAATGGGTAGTGTGTTAAATGGCTATTGGGGAGAGGCAGTCATTGCAAATGCGCATAATGAATGGATTAACAGGCTGATCTGCACAGGAGCACTGGGCTATGTGGCTTACGTGGGACTGGTCATTGGAGCGATACTACTATTTTTACGGAAGCGGAATCAGAATCAATATTTACTGCCATTGGCAGCAGGACTTGTCATGATTATGATTCACCAGACAGCCAGCTTTCAGCATGTAATGGTGACACCGTTTATCTTCCTTGTGATGGGAATGGGGGGCAATCTGATTGAACATGAAAAAGAGTAAAAATTACCGTTCCAGCTTAACATTAAGATTAATTCTGGCCTTTATTGCGACTTCAATTATTCCAATTATTTTATACAATTTCTTTGCCTATTATAATACAGCCAAAATTGTGAATGATAATATGCAGGAATTAACCAGGACCAATCTGGCGCAGGTCGCGAATAGTGTGGATGTATGGATAGAATCTTATGAAGATATTCTGTTTCAGGTCTATACCAACGATGACATCATCGCGATGGTGGAGCATATCAATCAAAGTCCGGATGATCTGACACTGGTAACGGGCCAGCTAAGGCGGAATCTGCGTGGACTGTTTTACACCAAGGAATATGTCAAGGCAATTTCAATCATAACACCGAGCCAGGACATGGTGTTCTATGATCTCTTATCAGGCTATATGACCAAATCTTCCTGGATGGATAATATTGGAATGTCCAGGCAGGAATTATACGATATTCTCTCAAACGACAATGGAACGAATATGATTCCAACGAGAAAGGCAGGGGTCTATAATACGGATACTTACTATCTCTTTCATCTTGGGCACCGACTGATCAATTATAAGGATGTAGAGAAGCAAATTGGTGTTGTCATTGTCAGTATCGATGAAAAAATGCTGAAAGAAATCTGTGGAAATGCAGACGGGGAAGGAAATGCAGAGAATGCAGACACCTTTAATTTTATTGTAAATCATTCTGGAAAGATGGTTTCTTATAAAGACGATGTGATGCTTGGGAAAAAGGTGATTGACTGGTCAGACGAGGAAGAAATAAGACGGGACAGATATCTTGATTTTATAAGACGGCAGAAAGAATTCGCAGATGAATATGTAACGGTGGAAATTGTCTATAATGAAAAGCTGCAATGTGACATCGTAAATGTATCGAATCAGAACTCAGTGATTCAGAAACTGAAGGCACAGCAGCAGATTTTGCTGGTGGTAATGGCATTTTCGTTAGCAGCCCTGGTAGCAATTAATATTTTACTGATTCGTTCCCTGACAGGGTCACTGCAGAATCTGGTGACGATTATGAAGAGGGCAGGAAAGGGAGAAATGTCGGCCAGAGTGGAGATTCATGATAGCATGCCTGCAGAAGTTGAAACCATTGCACAGCAATTCAATAAGATGCTAGGAAGAGTAGAAGAGTCTATCCAGAAAGAAAGAGAAGCAGGGGAGCGACAGAAGAATGCCGAAATTGCAGCCTTGGAAGCACAGATCAATCCGCATTTTCTATATAATACGCTGGATACCATTAACTGGATGGCAATTGACAGAGACGAATATGAAATCAGTAATTCTATTACGGCACTTGCGTCGATCCTACGGTATGGAATCAATAAAAGCAATGCAATTGTAACGGTCAGGGAAGAGTGTGAGTGGCTGAGACAATATTTGTTTTTACAACAGACAAGACTTAAGAACACCTTTGAATGTGGGATTCACGTATCACCAGAAGTATTGGAGTGGAGGGTTCACAAGCTACTTCTGCAACCATTTGTCGAGAATTCGATTCTGCACGGATTTGAAGGAAAAAAGGGAACTCATAAGCTGGAAATAGAGCTGATTCCAAAGTACAATTCGCTACAGATTGTGATATGGGATAACGGACGGGGAATTCCGGATGAGCTGACAGAACAGATGAATCAGGGGATATTCCCGGTGAACCATGAAAAGTCACACATAGGAATGGAAAATGCAATTAATAGAATTCACATGTATTATGGTGAGGATGCGAAGGTTTTGATTGAGAGCAAAAAAGAAGAGTTTACCAGAATACAGATACAGATTCCCCACAGAGAAGAGGCGTGAGAATGAAAATCGTAATTGTGGAAGATGAAATACGAATCAGGGAAGGAATTACCAGGCTTCTTGGTAAGATGAGCAGTGACTATGAAATTGTTGGGGAAGCAGAGAATGGAGAAGAGGGTCTGCAGCTTGTAATAGAAAAAAGTCCTGAACTGATTATTACGGATATCAAAATGCCGTTGATGGATGGATTGGAAATGTTGCAGAAAATCCATGAAAGTGGAACACATGTAAAAGCCATTGTACTAAGTGCCTATTCAGAGTTTGAATATGCCAGACAGGCAATGAAGCTAGGCGTCACGGAGTATTTGCTAAAACCGATTTCCATGAATGATTTTTCAGTTGCGATGGATCATGTCAGAGGGCAGATTGAGAAGGAACAACTTCAAAAACCACAGCAGTTGGGTAGTCTTGAAAAAATTATGGAAGGGATTCTGAGTGGAAGTATTATTCCGGATGTAGAAATTCTGCAATTTTTAAAGAACCGGTTTCAGGTATTGGAAAAGATGCCGATGGCAGCAGTCTGCTTTTATATGGGAAATGATTACAAAAAAAATGCTGGTATAATAAGCAGAGAGATAAAAATGTTTGCAGCTCGTAAAAAAGAAGCATCACACTGTATTATCTCGCTGGAAAATGACAAAATCATGGCTGTGATTTTCTATGGATTTCAGGATGGGAAGATGCTGGAGAGATGGACACAGAGTCAGGTGTTGCAAAACAGCCGTCAGTTATCTGATGTCGGAATCGGATGGACACAGGCAGATACGATTTTTTGTCTGACGGAGCAGTTGAACCAGCTCAAGAAGTGTTTTGACTGGAATATCGCACTCGGAGACGGGGTTGTAATATCTTACCCTAAAATCACAAAAATCCAGACCGTTCCCTGCATTTACCCTGTACAGATTGAGCATAAGATGAAGCTGGCTATTTGTGGAAATGATCCGCAAAAGATGCAGGAGGCAATCAAAGCATTTCATGATTACTTTCAGGAGGGGAAGGTATATTCTCCAAAAGAAATCAAAGAATGCTATGTACGTTTCCTTTGGTCGGTCATCAATGTATCAAAAGAGGTGGGCAATCTGATTCATAAAGAGATGCAACAACAGAAGCTGCTTGAAAAAATCATGAAAGCAAAGATGAGAAAAGAGTTAATGGCAGCAACACAAACGATTGTTTCTTTTGTCAAAATAGACCAGACTGGGAATGAAATCAGGAATCTGACTGTAAAACGAGCAGTTAATATGCTTCAGGAATTCTACACATCAGGGATTACGCTGGAGGAGATTGCAGACAAACTACAGATTACGCCGGAATACCTGGGAACCCAGTTTCATAAAGAGATGGGAGTCACGTTTAGCACGTATCTGAAACAGGTCAGGATGTCAAAAGCGAAAGAGCTTCTGATTGGCACCCAGTTGAAACTGTATGAGATTGCAGAAAAACTTGGCTACTCGGACTCGAAGTACTTTAGTAAGGTGTTCAAAGAAACCTTTGGACAATTGCCAGCAGAATATAGAAAAACCCATAGATGAGTTTAGAATTTTCCCCCTTTTTAAGGTTTGTCGCGTTTTACGGGCAGGAAATTCATATTATGCTTATGCTATCAAATTGATAAGCATTGAAGGAGGAAGGTATTGTATGAAACTGAAAAAAGTAACGTCGTTAGTCATGGCAACTATGCTTGTAACTATGACACTAACAGGTTGTGGTGGGGCCGCAGCACAGGAAAGCACAGAAGCGTCCGCTGAGGAAGCAACAGAAGCTTCAGCAGAGGAAAGCCAGGTAGAAGAGGCAGCAACAACAGAAGAAATGGCAGAAGAAGCGAGTGCATCGGGGGATGTAACAATCTGGTATTACTGGGAGAATGAAAGTCATCAGAAAGCACTGGATGAAATGATTCAGGGGTATAATGAATCGCAGAGCAATGTTTCCGTAGAGGCGAAATATGTACCCTTTGCTGACTTTAAGAAACAGCTCTCAATCGGAGCTTCGGCAGGAGAACTGCCTGATCTGGTTATTCTTGACAATCCGGATCATGCGTCATACGCATCAATGGGTATCTTCGCAGATCTGACAGGTAAATTTGACGTCAGCAACTATTATGAAGGACCTGTAGGTTCTTGTACCTATGATAGCAAATTGTATGGAGTGCCGTTTGGAAGTAATTGTCTCGCATTGTATTACAACAAGGAGATGATGGATGCAGCAGGTGCAACGGTTCCAACAACATGGGATGAATTAAAAGAAACAGCAAGTATGCTCACAACAGATAAAGTAAGCGGATTGGCTTTCTGCAGTCTTCAGAATGAAGAAGGAACGTTCAATTTTCTTCCATGGGTATGGTCGACAGGAGAAACGTCCTATACGATTGATACGGAAGGTGGAATCCAGGCTCTTACTTATGTAAAAGAATTAATTGATTCGGGTGCGATGAGCAAGGAATGCATTAACTGGACACAGGGTGATGTAATGAACCAGTTTATTTCAGGGAATGTTGCAATGATGATTAATGGTCCATGGCAGGTTCCAACCATGCGTGCGGAAGCACCTGATCTCAAGTGGGAAGTAGCACTCATTCCACAGTATTCGCAATATGCATCAGGTCTTGGTGGAGAAAATTATGGTGTCATCGCAGGTGGAAATGAAGCAGGTGCACTTGACTTCTTAGGATATGCCACAGCAGATGAACAAGTAAAGTTCATGATGAATACAATGGGATATATTTCATCTGATAAGACAATTGCAGAAACTCAGTTTACAGACGATGCAGTCATGAAACTATTCGTTGAGCAAATGCAGTATGCACAGCCAAGAGGACCACTTGCAGAATGGCCTGATGTATCAGATGCAATCTCACTTGCTTTCAACCAGGTAATAACCGGTGCAGCAACACCAGAAGACGCAGCGAAGACAGCACAGGGAACAATTGATTCGATTGTACAGTAGAAATAGAAAAAGAAAAAAGAATGCGGAGTATACGAAGATTCGTATACTCCCTCTCTTTACCTAATGATAGCCGAAATCAAGGCGAAAATAAGAGGAGGCGGTAGTTTTGCTCAAAATCAGAAAATTTTTCAGGTATGACAATATTGGACTTGTCTTTGTGCTGCCGGCGTTTATCTATATGCTGGTGTTTGTTGGCTATCCGATTATAAGTAATATTATTCTGAGTTTTCAAAATGTCACAGTTAAGAATCTGGTGGCAGGTTCGAAGGAGTTTGTAGGACTTAAAAATTATCAGGACTTATTTCAGGATACCGTATTTGTGAATGCGATTTTTAACACATTGCTTTTCACAGTCAGTTGCCTGGTGATTCAGTTCATCATTGGATTTGCACTGGCGGTGTTTTTCAATCAGAATTTCAGGCTTTCAAAGGCAATCAGAGGATTGCTCATGATGCCCTGGATGATTCCGATTACGGTTACTGGACTGATCTTCAAATTTATCTTTGGGACAGATGTGGGTGTTTTGAATTTTGCACTACAAAGTATGGGACTGATCCAGAACAATATTGAGTGGCTTACAACGCCTGGAACTGCCATGCTTGCAGTTATTTTTGCAAATATCTGGATTGGAATCCCTTTTAACATGATTCTGATCTCAACGGGGTTAACTACAATTCCACAGGAGTTGTATGAAAGTGCTTCTATAGATGGAGCGGGTAAATTGCAAAAATTCATCAGGATAACAGTTCCGCTTCTGAAACCAACGATTGAGTCTGTTTTGATTCTTGGATTCATCTATACGTTTAAGGTATTCGATCTTGTGTACGTGATGACGAGTGGTGGGCCGGTAAATTCGACGCATATGCTATCCACCTATTCCTACAAGCTGTCTTTTGAGATGTTTAAGTATAGTATGGGTTCGGCCGTTGCGAATGTGCTCTTTTTAATCTTGCTTGGAGTCAGTATGCTTTATTTAAGAACGACGACGAAGGAGGAGGCATAATGGGAGATGAAAAAATAATAAGCGGAAAGAAGAACTTTATTCTTAGTGGTGTTTCCGTACTGATTCTGATGGGGCTTTTATTTCCACTTTTCTGGATTATAGTCACTTCACTGAAAACGGAGCAGGAAATTTTCCAGATTCCACCAACTCTGTTTCCAAAGATCATCAATCTGAAATCCTATGCAGCGCAGCTGGGCACAGGGGATTTCAATATGTTTCGTTCTTTTGCGAATAGCATGATCATTGCGCTGGGGAGTATGGTACTTGCGGTGGTTCTGGCAGTACCGGCATCCTATGGTATTGCAAAATATAATTTTAAGGGTCGTAAAGTGATGCTTCTTGGGTTCATGGTAACACAGATGCTTCCGGTGTCAGTTTTATTAACCCCAATGTTTATTATGTTTCGCAATATGCACACGTATAATACACCGATTGCAGCAATTCTGGCAGATACAACCATAGGAATTCCTTTTTCTGTCTTGATTTTAAAAAATTATTTTGCATCCATACCAAAAGAACTTGAAGAGGCTGCATATATAGATGGCTGCAACAGGTTCACTGCCTTTGTAAGAGTACTGATTCCAATTGCCAAGCCAGGTGTTATTGTATGTGCTATTTTTTCATTTCTCTATGCATGGGGAGATCTGGCATATGGAATGACGTTTATTATCGATCAGCAAAAAAGGCCGATCACAGCAGGAATTTTTAATTTTATGGGACAGTATGGAACCAAATGGAGTTATCTGACCGCCTTCGCAGTTGTAACGATTATTCCGGTAGCTCTGATTTTCATTTTTATGCAAAAGTACATTATTAGTGGAATGACAAGTGGTGCGGTTAAGGGCTAGCAATGGCTGAAAGATTAAATGAAGGTAAAATGATAAAACGGAAAGGAAAACGGGTATGATAAAACAGGATGGGAATAAATTGATCTATCATTTTGATGCAGAAGAGCTGTGGATTGAACCATGGGGTGCGAATGCACTTCGCATTAGAGCAACGAAAATGAATCGGATGCCGGAAGCGGAGTATGCACTTAGCATTCCAGCGATGAATCCGGGCGAGGAAGAAACGGAAAGCAAAATTCTACTTACAGAATACGGTGCGGATCTCATAAATGGAAAAATCAGTGTGCATATCACGAATGGTGGAAAACTTACAATTAAAAATGAGAAAAATGAAATTCTTCTGGAAGAATACTGGCGAAACCGGATGGATGTTCTAGATGAAAAATGTAGCGCAATCGAAGTGGAAGCCCGTGAATTCAGACCCAATATTGGAGGAGATTATCATCTGACGATGCGATTTGAATCGCAGGATCCAAATGAGAAACTATTCGGTATGGGACAGTATCAACAGCCATACCTGGACCTGAAAGGTCTGGACATGGAGCTTGCGCATCGAAATTCCCAGTCAAGCGTTCCTTTCGCAGTCTCTTCGAGAGGGTATGGAATTCTGTGGAATAACCCAGCGATTGGGCGTGTTGTATTTGGAAAAAACACAATGAGCTTTGAAGCAAACTCTACCAAAATTCTAGACTATTGGGTGGTGGCTGGGGAGACACCTGCGCAGATTGTGGAAGCCTATGCCAATGTGACAGGAAAGGTTCCAATGATGCCAGAGTATGGACTTGGGTTCTGGCAGTGCAAATTACGATATCAGACGCAGGACGAACTTCTGAAAGTAGCGAGAGAATATAAGCGGTTGGGATTGCCGATTGATTTGATTGTGATTGACTTTTTTCACTGGCCAAAGCAGGGAGAGTGGAAGTTCGATCCAACCTATTGGCCAGATCCGAAGGCAATGGTGGCAGAATTAAAAGAAATGAAAATTGAGCTGATGGTGTCCATTTGGCCTACTGTTGACAGAGAATCAGAGAATTATAATGAGATGCTGGAGAATGGATATTTGATTCGTACAGAGCGAGGGTTTAGAGTAGGGCTGAATTTTGAGGGGGCAACCATTCATTATGACGCAACGAATCCGGATGCGAGAACTTACCTTTGGGAAAAAATTAAGAAAAACTATTATGATCTTGGTATCAGAATTTTCTGGCTGGATGAGGCAGAACCTGAATATACAGCCTATGATTTTGATCATTACAGGTATTATCTGGGTACGGACCTTGAAATTGGGAATTTATATCCAAGAGAATATGCAAAAACGTTCTATGAGGGAATGGAGAAAGAAGGACAAAAAGATATTGTGAATCTGCTTCGTTGTGCGTGGGCGGGAAGCCAGAAGTATGGGGCGCTCGTCTGGTCTGGTGATATTGCTTCAAGTTTTGATAGTATGAGGAATCAGCTTGCAGCAGGACTGAATATGGGAATTGCAGGAATTCCCTGGTGGACGACGGATATCGGTGGATTTCATGGGGGCAATCCTAATGATCCTGCATTCAGGGAGCTTTTTGTAAGATGGTTTCAATGGGGAACCTTTTGCCCTGTTATGCGTCTTCATGGGGACAGAGAACCGAGACAGCCGCAGGTTGGAACGACCGGAGGTGCTCATTGCTGTTCAGGAGCAGAGAATGAAGTGTGGAGTTATGGACCCGAGGTATTTGAAATCTGCAAGAAATATATGAATTTAAGAGAAGAAATGAGAGAATATACCAGAGGATTAATGCGAGAGGCACATGAAAAGGGAACGCCTGTCATGAGGACTTTATTTTATGAATTTCCAAATGATCTGATTGCCTGGGAAACCGAAGATGAGTATATGTATGGAGACACTTATCTGATTGCACCTGTTTTATATGCCGGACAAACGAGTAGAAAAGTATATCTCCCGGCGGAACATAGCTGGAAGGAGCTGGAAACGAATCTGACTTATGAAGGTGGAAGATGGCTTAGAGTGGATACACCGATAGATAGAATTCCGGTATTTAGAAAAATCAAAACGATAATGGAATAAAAGGAAGGATTTGGGTCTTTATCTGAATAATTATACAAAAATAGAAGTTGAATATTGGTAAAATTAACATCACCATTTTATTTTATTTTATGATATCATAAAGAGGATGTTGGCAATCAGAACATTGATTGTCCAAATAAAAACGTAGAAATCCCGAGGGACCCTCATGATCAATGCAGAAGACAGAATGAAACTATTTGTAGACAGCATTGCAGCGGAAGCTGAGACAACAAAAGGCAAGAAAAATAGTATTGTTCGAATGATCGTACTTGTAATTGCATATATTTCGATTCTGATTGTATCCATATGGAATCCCCACATCCTGATCAAAGGAGTTGTGAGTGAACTGCAGATTCTGATTGCAGTCTATTTAACGATTCGGGAAGGGAAGAAAGGATTTTACACAGCGCTGGTATTAGCGACGATAGCACTTGCTGAATCGGTGCTCCTGCTCATTCAAGTTGAGAACTTAAGCCTTTTTGCGATTATTCTAAATACATTGTTCATCTGGATTATCTGTAGTCTGATCTATTATTTTTCCACTAACCTGCGTAAACGGACAGTAGAACTGGAACAACAGAACATAGAACTTTGTGC
>CANRNK010000079.1 GCA_947631985.1 uncultured Lachnospiraceae bacterium
TTGAATATTATGATGAGAATCATTCCAGAATGATACTTACCAGTCAGGTTTTTGCCATCATGAGCGGAACAGCACAAGAAGAGCAAATTAAATCAATCTGTAGGAGTGCTGATCAATATTTATATCAAGCGGATGTCGGAGGCTACAGACTTAACACGGATTTTAATGAAGAAAAGTTTGATCTTGGAAGAATGTTTGGTTTTGCTTATGGGGAGAAAGAGAATGGGGCTGTTTTCTCCCATATGTCGGTAATGTACAGTTATGCGCTGTATAAACAAGGGTATGCCAGGGAGGGATATAAAGTTTTGAAGAGTCTCATGGATACTGCTAAGAATTTTGAATCGAGCAGAATGTATCCGGGATTGCCGGAGTATTTCGATAATCAGGGAAGGGGAATGTATCCATACCTTACAGGAGCAGCAAGTTGGTATATGCTTACAATGATAACCGAAGTGTTTGGTGTAAAGGGAAGTGTGGGGGATCTTGTCATCGCGCCTGCACTTATGGCAGAACAGTTTGATTGCGATGGCAATGCAAGACTTATGATGGAGTTTTCTGGAAAGAATTTTGATATTCACTTTTATAATCCTAAGAAAACAGAGTGTGGAGAAAGGCAAATTTTGGAAGCATTCTGTGACAAGATGGAACTGGAATTTGAACCAGAATACGGGGTAAGACTTACAAGAAATAAGATTCTTGGGCTGACTCCAGGCAAAAGACATGTGATTGAAATAAAGCTGAGTTAATCATGAATTGCAATAAAAGGGAGTGTATGTTTTTAGCATACACTCCTTTTTTACCACATGGACTTATAGTATTTATCACGATATTTTTTTGGGGTTTGCCCAGTAAAAGCTTCAAAGGTTTGTATAAAATGGCTTTGCGAGGAGTAGGATAAATAGTTTGCAATCTCTACAACTGACTGATTGGAGTAACGCAACAGATGAGTTGCTTTTTCTACCTTTTTCTCCCGAATGTAGTCACTGACTGAAATTCCGAGATTCTGCTTGAACACACGGGAAAGATAATTCGTTGACAATCCAGTATAATCGGCAAGTGACTGAATGGTAATGCGGTCTTTTATATGCCCATAGATATAATCGACACATTGCATGACAGGTTTTGATAGAATAGAGCTTTTCTTCTGGAGAACCATTTTACCGGTAAAATCTTTCGCCATGGAGTGGTGAAGGTCGGCAACCTGACGGATTGTAGTACTTGCATCCATTTTTAAGATATAAAAATCACTTAATCGGTAAGCCAATTCCGGTTCCATATCACCCTCAATGCAATACCTTGTTAGCATTGCGGCGGTAACAATAAAATGATATTTCATATTGGTGAGTGGATCGTGAGAAAGAGTCCCTGTGCCCTCTAAATATAAAAAAGCATCTTCTTCGCAGTTTTTCACGACCGTATCCATGTCCCCCATTTTTACAGCATGATAAAAAGAGTATTCAACATCAGGAGAACGATGTAATATTTCTAGTTCACTATTCTGTAATTCTGAATCAGTCCATTCCTTGGTAAACGACATAGATTTAACCTCCATATCTTTAAAACATCGATTTTATGGGATTTGTTAATTATTGCATTAAATCTAATGAATTTCAATGGGTTTTATAAGACTGGATACGAATCTGATATTTTGGTTTGAATTGTAATATATCCAGTCTGGCCATTATGATATATTTTATTTGTGAAACGAACAACGGCGTTGCCGTATGTAAAAGGAGGAATTAAGGATGAAAAAGAAATTGGTTTCCACACTGGTGATTGCTTCTGTAACTGTAAGCTTATTAGCTGGTTGCGGAAGTGCAGCTGGTTCACCAAGTGAAGCAGAAACAGCAACAACAGAAGAAGCGATAGAAGAAGCAACAGAAGAAGTCGCAGAGGTTGCTTCTGATGAGGGTAAAGTAATCAATATTTACTGCTGGAATGATGAATTCCGTACACGTGTTGAAGCCGTGTATGATCAGGTTGTTGAAACATCTGAAGATGGAACAGTTACGACATTAAAAGATGGATCTGAAATTCACTGGGTTGTAAATCCTAACCAGGATGGTGTGTACCAGGCAAAGCTTGATGAAGTTCTTATGAATCAGGAAAATGCAGCAGCGGATGATAAAGTAGATATTTTCTTATCAGAGACAGATTATGTTTTCAAATATACAGATAAAGATGCAAATGTAGCAATCCCTCTTACAGACCTTGGAATTAATCCAGATGAGGATTTTGCAGATCAGTATGAATTCACAAGAGCAACCGCTTCTGATTCAGATGGAGTACAAAGAGGTTCAACATGGCAGGCTTGTCCTGGACTTCTTGTATATCGCCGTGACATCGCAAAAGATGTTTTTGGAACAGATGATCCAGAAGAAATTGGAAAAAAAGTAGCTGACTGGGCAACCATGAAATCAGCTGGAGAAGAATTAAAAGCAAAAGGATATTATACCTTTGCATCCTATGCAGATACATTCCGTCTCTATGGAAACAGTATTAGTGATTCATGGGTTGCACCAGGATCTACAACAATTAAAGTTGATCAGGAAATCATGAACTGGATTAATGATTCTAAAGAATGGATTGATGGCGGATACTTTGACCCAACAGTTAAGGGACAGTGGAATGATGACTGGAACAAGACAATGGGATCACAGTCTAAAGTATTTGCATTTCTGTTCCCAGCGTGGGGAATTGACTTTGTTCTGAATCCTAACTGGGATGGCGAAGCAGGATCTTGGGCTGTAACCAATCCTCCACAAGAATACAACTGGGGTGGCTCTTATGTTCATGCAGCAACAGGAACAGACAATCCACAGGCTGCAAAAAATATTATTCTTGCTTTAACAGCAAATGAAGCTAATTTAACAAAAATATCAAAAGAGACTTCAGATTTCACCAATGATAAGTCGGCTATGGCAGGACTTGCTTCAGATACCACATTTGCTTCAGAGTTTCTTGGTGGACAGAATCCGTTTACTAAATTCGCACCAGTTGCTGAAAACATCAAAATTGCACCACTTTCAGCATACGATCAGGGATGTGTTGAGTTAATTCAGAATACTTTTGGAGATTATTTCCAGGGTGAAGTTGACTTTGACAAGGCAAAAGCGAACTTTGAGACAGCAATTATGGAACGTTATCCTGAAATCACAGAGGTTCAGTGGCCAGAATAAATGGCATCATTCTATGGGGCATAATAATGCCCCATAGTTTTTTGAACAGAAAGGAAGTAAATGATGAAAAAGAAACGTAAAAGCATAAGCTATGGAAAGTGGGGATATCTATTTATTCTGCCATTTTTTGTTAGTTTTTTTATTTTCTCTCTCATTCCATTGGTAGATACAATCAGGTATAGCTTTTTTGAATACTATCGTTCTGGGATTAAGGAAATCGGACCTAATTTTGTAGGAATGAAAAACTATGTAAGTCTTCTTGAATCAGATATGTTGAAATATGCAGGGAATACATTAATCCTATGGGTCATTGGATTTATCCCTCAAATTGTGATTGCATTGTTGCTTGCAAGTTGGTTTTCTGACATGCGTCTTAAGATACATGGAAAGCAGTTTTTTAAAGTGGTTGTGTATTTACCCAATCTGATTATGGCGTCAGCATTTGCACTTTTGTTTTTCACGATGCTTTCAACCAATGGGCCCGTTAACTCGATTCTGGTTTCCGTGGGAGTAATTATGAAACCGATAGACTTTTTTGGATCAGTGTTTGGAACAAGGTCTGTTATTGGATTTATGAATTTTCTTATGTGGTTTGGCAATACAACAATCCTCTTGATGGCAGCAATTATGGGAATTAGTATCGATATCTTTGAGGCAACAGATCTTGACGGATGCAATAGAATGCAGAGATTCTTCTATGTCACCCTTCCGCTTATCAAACCAATTCTTGCGTATACCATTATTACAGCCATTATCGGTGGCCTTCAGATGTTTGATGTGCCTCAGATTATTACCAATGGGCAGGGAAACCCAGATCGAACCTCTATGACGCTGATTATGTTTTTGAATAATCATCTTAAGAGTAAGAATTATGGTATGGCAGGAGCGCTTTCGGTATATCTGTTCCTACTAAGCGGAGGGCTTTGTTATATTGTATTCAAGATGACGAATCGAAATGATCCAGATGGATCAAAAGCAGCTCTTAAGGCTGAAAAAAAAGAACAAAGAAGAAAGAGAGGATAGTGTCATGAAAGCAAAAAAAGGAAATCGTCTTGTGCCTGTCCTGATTCATATTGTGTTAATTTTCTTGGCATTTTTATGTCTGTTTTTCTTCTATGTTCTATTAATTAATGCAACACATTCGCATGCAGATCTTCAGAAGGGATTTTCAGCACTTCCAGGCAACGCCCTGTTAGAAAACCTGAAAGGTGTGGCAAATGATGGTACGTTTCCAATGTTTAAGGGTATTTTTAATAGTATCATTATTTCGACGTCATGTGCTGCAATCTGTACCTATTTTTCATCATTAACTGCATACGGTTTATATGCTTATGAATATAAGGCAAAGAAACTTGCATTCACATTTATTATGGCGATTCTCGTTATGCCAACGCAGGTAACAGCGATGGGATTCTTAAGACTGGTTACCAATATGGGGTTATATGATACCTTCTATCCACTGATTATCCCATCAATTGCATCACCAGCTGTTTTTTATTTTATGTATAGCTACCTTCAATCATCTCTTCCACTTTCTCTTGTTGAAGCAGCAAGAATTGACGGATCAGGAGAATTTAGAACCTTTAATCAAATTGTAATCCCGATTATGAAGCCGGCAATTGCCGTACAGGCGATTTTTGTCTTTGTTGGTTCCTGGAATAATTATTTTGTACCGGCACTGATCCTGCAATCAAAGAGTAAGATAACAGTTCCAATTCTGATTGCATCCCTACGTAACGCCGACTATATGAGTTTTGATATGGGTAAGATTTATATGATGATTGCGGTAGCGATTGTACCAATTGTGATTGCATACCTGCTCCTGTCAAAATATATCATTGCAGGGGTAACGCTGGGTGGAGTAAAGGAATAAAAAAAGCTAGTAAAAATATTAAAAATAGAAGGAGAGTGCATTTCGGGATACGGAATTGCACTCTTTTTTATCGGGTTATTTTTTTATAGAGTTCAGAGAAACGTCATCTGTCGATTTCTGTGTAAGGTGATATTCTTAAGAGTTTTATTTGGAAATATGATTGACAGAAAGGATTTTTAATCAGACAATATTAATATAAAAATAAAAGCCTTTAGCACAACTCAATGGGGGGAGGGATTGCAATGGATTTAATATTTCGGGAAGACGAATTATTCTGGGTGAATGAACCAAATGCTTATAAGATAGAAGAAGAGCGGATTATAATCACAACAGATCCACAGACGGACTTTTGGCAAAAAACATATTATGGCTTTCAAAATGACAATGCACCAGCGTTGCTCATGAAAACCAAGGAACAATATTTCTCATTTATAGTGAAGACAGAATTTGACGGAACCCATCGTTTTGACCAATGTGGAGTCATTGTTTATCAAGATAGTGAGAACTGGATCAAAGCTTCTATTGAATATGAAAATGAAGCATTTCAAAGACTTGGAAGTGTAGTGACGAATCATGGCTATTCGGATTGGGCGACCACAGATATTCCGGCATCACAGAGTTTTATGTATTACAGACTGAGTAGAAGAGGAAGTGACTTCTGCATTGAAAATTCATATGATGGTAACAAGTTCAATCAGATGAGAATTGCACATTTGTTTGAGGGAGACAAAGAGATTCAAATTGGAATTTATGCCTGCAGCCCGGAAACGTCATCTTTCCATGCAAGTTTTACGAAGATTGCGTTTGAAGAATGTCAATGGAAAGAACATCAATAAACGAAAAATGATGCTTTAAATTGGAACTATTTTTAGAAAAGATAGGGAGATAGGAAAGGAGAGTTACAATGCTGGAAAAAGGAACACAGGCACCAGATTTTACGCTTCAGGATAAGGATGGAAAAGAGGTTTCGTTATCGGATTATAGAGGAAAAAAGGTTGTGTTATATTTTTATCCAAAAGATAATACACCAGGATGTACGAATCAGGCGTGTGCATTTGCTGGCGCATACAATGAGTTTTTAGATCTGTCAGCAGTTGTGATTGGAATCAGTAAAGACTCCGTCGCATCACACCAAAAATTTGCAGAAGAATATAAACTGCCATTTATTCTGATTGCAGATCCAGAACGAGTCGCAATTGAGGCTTTTGATGTTTGGCAGGAAAAGAAAAATTATGGAAAAGTCAGTATGGGGGTTGTAAGAACGACCTACATCATTGACGAGAATGGAATCATTGAGAAAGTGATGAAGAATGTAAAGCCAGACACAAATGCACAGGAAATCCTTACCTATCTTAGAAAGTAAAAAGGCAGAGAATATTTGACGACCATCCAAATCTATGTTAAACTGCACAGGTTGCAGATATGGTGAAATTGGAAACGTACATTCTTCTGAATGATTAACGAACAACACATATAAGTGTTTATTCATTAATGATTCAGGAGGATTTTTTTATGCCAAAAACAAAGTTACAGGAAGTTATTTTTACAGTTCTAATGGTGTTTGCAATGGTTTATTCTATGATTTGCTACAACATTTCACTTCATATGGGTGGACTGAGCAACGAAGTATTTTTATCGGCATTTCACGAGCTGATTTTTATGGGACCAATCGCATTTGTGTTAGACTTTTTTCTGGTTGCACCTCTGGTAAAAAAGAAAGCATTTGCAATTGTAGATTTAAAAAAAGACAATCCATTTATACTGGTATTAGCTATCTCAGCAATTTCAGTCGCATTTATGTGCCCGCTTATGAGTCTGGCGGCGACTATATTATTGAAAGATCCAGGGAATCAATTCATTTCTGTCTGGATACAGACAACAGCAATTAATTTTCCGATGGCATTTTTTCTTCAGATTTTTTATGCGGGACCATTGGTACGGTTTTTATTTCAAGTGATAATTAGTGTAAAAGTTCGGAATTAATTAATAAACCCAAACAATAGATAAAACTTGCACAATTACAAAAACGTAGTATAATAAAGTGCATAATTATACATTTTATTAATGCTTGATTGAGGGATTTGCGTAATATTTGTCTGCTTAGGTAGGAAAATACAGCAGATTTATATAATAAAGAGCAAGGGAGATATTGAGGATGAGTGGATTAGTAGTAATGGTAATTGCGATTGTCGTGCTGGGTGCGGGCTATTTGGTATACGGAAGATGGCTTGCAAAGACATGGGGAATTTCTCCAGATGCCAAAACACCGGCATATGAATTGAGAGATGGTGTTGATTATGAACCGGCAGACACACAGGTTGTATTCGGACATCAGTTTGCTTCTATTGCAGGAGCAGGACCTATCAATGGACCAATCCAAGCAGCTGTATTTGGCTGGGTTCCAGTATTGTTATGGCTGTTAATTGGTGGTGTTTTTTTTGGAGCAGTACAGGATTTTTCGGCTATGTATGCATCAGTCAAAAATAAGGGTCGCACAATTGGGTATATTATTGAACAGTATATTGGAAAACTAGGAAAGAAATTATTCTTACTATTTTGTTGGCTATTCTGTATTTTAGTTGTAGCAGCATTTGCTGATGTAGTTGATGGAACCTTTATGGGGTTTGCAGAGGATGGATCTAAGATTGTTGCCAATGGATCAGTGGCAATGACTTCGGTGTTATTCATAGTTGAGGCAGTTGCACTGGGTTTCATTTTGCACAATGCAAAATTAGGAAAGCTGGTCAATACAATTCTTGCAATTGTATTATTGGTAGGAGGAATCAGCATCGGACTCAACTTCCCTATTTTTGTTGAAAAGGGTACCTGGCAGATTATTGTGTTCGCTTATATTGCAATTGCGTCTATAGCACCAGTCTGGGTACTTTTACAGCCGCGAGATTATCTAAATAGTTATCTTCTTGTTATTATGATTGCGATGGCGGTTATTGGAGTAATTGTAACAAATCCAACAATCAACTTGCCAGCCTTTACAAGCTATTATGTTGAAGGAACAGGAACAATGTTCCCGATTCTATTCGTTACGATTGCATGTGGAGCGGTATCTGGATTCCACTCTTTGGTTGCGTCGGGAACTGCCTCTAAACAGATCAATAATGAAAAAGCAATGCTTCCTGTTTCTTTTGGAGCAATGTTATTAGAATCCATGCTTGGTGTTATTTCTTTAATTGCAGTTGCAAGTTTTGCTACTGGAGCGGCTGCAGAAGCAGGTTATAATACGCCACCACAGATTTTTGCAGGTGCAGTTGCAAACTTTTTATCAGAATTGGGATTACCTCATACTGTTATTTTTACATTGATTAATCTTGCAGTTTCAGCGTTTGCTCTTACAAGTCTTGATTCAGTCGCACGAATCGGACGACTTTCCTTTCAGGAATTATTTCTTGATTCATCAATAGAAGATGAAAAAATGAAACCATGGAGAAAAGTTGTTACCAATAAATATTTTGCAACGATAATTACACTTGTATTTGCGTATGTTCTTGCAAAAGTTGGATACAAGAGCATCTGGCCACTATTTGGATCTGCCAACCAATTACTTTCAGCGCTTGCACTGATTGCATGTGCTGTTTATTTTAAAAAGACAAATCGTAAAGGCTGGATGCTATGGATTCCAATGGTAATTATGCTTTGCGTAACCATGACAGCATTAATTCAGCGTATGATAGCGTTGGTGAAAGATTTGACGCCAGGCAACATCTTGCAATTAACATTTGCAATTTCTTTAATGATATTAGGTGTCATTGTAGCAGTGGAAGGACTCAAGAAATTATTTTTAAAAGAGAAAAATGCATAAATAATCATTTTTTATAATTCAGTCTTTTTGATTGATTCCATATCGATTCCGATAATGTTTTGGAGTACAAGTCATAATTTTTTTAAAAACAGAACTAAAATAGTTGCTGGAAGAAAATCCGAGTAAATAGGCAAGATCCGTAATGCTGATATCGGTTTCGACCAGCTTCTTTTTTGCGTATTCAAGCTTTTGAAGCGTGACATACTCCGCAGGTGTGATTCCAGCTTCTTCCTTAAACTTCACTTTAAACCTTGAAAGAGAATAGCCAGATGCGTCAGCCAAATCAATAAGCTGAAGGCTTTCCTGAATATTATCATTCAGATAGAAAATGGATTTTTTGATACGTTCGTCCAGTTGCATAATTTGATTATCAGCTACTGGGGATAAAAATCGGAGATTAAAGAGAAAACAAGTCAAAAACTGTACGCCAATCATGGTAGAAGATGGCGTCATTTCACTAAAAAATGTGAATGCACTCCTTAGATTATTCAGATGCGTAGAGCCTAAGGCCAAATGTCTCTGTTCTAGCTTTAATAATTGAGTATATAGTTCACTACTATATTCACGGCTTAGCCCAAATAAATGATGAGGATCTTCTGTGATAATCTGAAATGCAAAAAATTCACAGGGAGAAAGAGGCTGATTTCCATTGCTATGGAGTTCAAATGGAAATGTAAGAAAAGCCTGATTCCCATTGCTAGTGTATTTTGTGATTTTACCATCCTTTTCTATCTGAGTATAACGGGTTCCTTTCATCATGCAATGTACTTCAATAATATCTGAATGGTAATGCATGGGAGATGGGATGGAAGAAGAGTTTAGATTCCAATAAGCAAAATTACCGAGACCTGGTACTTTGTGTTTGTCTTTTGTAATTACCTTTTTTTCCTTTGTCCAGCAATAATCATCAAAAATTTCATACATCTTGAAGTCCTCCAAGGGTTTCTGGCGATATTCTTTTTAGCTTATCCCTAAATCATTTCTTTAAACTTTTTCCGATTGCCTCAGGCATAACAATTACCAACTAAAGATGTAAAGTAAATGAAAAAAGAGTAGGAAAGTGAAGCGGCCTTTGAAAAGGCTGCTTTTTTGTTCGCTAAAACGGGCTTGTCACATTAAGATTAATTTATTTTTTTATCTCCATAAAATCTCCATATTACATAGCTATGATGAGTGTAGATCAGATAGGGAGGTAGTCGTTGATGAAAAGTGACGTGTCTGTACAACTGCATGTGGATGGAATGGTCTGTAGCGGCTGTGAAATGAAAATTGAAAAAAAGGTCGGAGAGCTTGAAGGTGTCAGGAAGGTGAAAGCCAGCTTCAAAAAAAATACCGTTTGGGTTACCTATGATTATGAATTGATAAAACAAAATGAAATTAAGAAAAAAATCACTGATCTTGAGTATGAGGTCAGCAATATTGATTCGGGAAAAAGCACCACTGGGCAGATAAATTATGTGCAGCTCTCCTTGATTGTGTTAGCGCTCGTTGGAACATTCCTGTTGCTTGACAGATTTGGTGGATTTGCAATTTTCAATTACTTTCCCAAAGCAAGGGAAGGGATGGGATATGCGACACTACTTTTGATTGGGTTGTTGACTTCGGTTCATTGTATTGGAATGTGTGGAGGAATTAACCTCTCACAGTGTATCAATGTTGCTGGAGACAGTAAAACAGAGCGTCTCAGACCAAGCTTTCTATACAACCTTGGGCGTGTTATCTCTTATACCGTCATCGGAGGAATTGTCGGAGGAATTGGTTCAGTCATCAGCTTTAATGGAATGATGCGGGGCGCCGTTGCATTGTTTGCGGGAGTTTTCATGGTGATTATGGGATTAAATATGTTACATCTATTCCCATGGCTTAGAAGATTCGGACTTAAAATGCCAAAATTCTTATTCAAAGGATTAAGAGGAAAGAGTAACAGCCCACTCTATGTCGGGCTCCTGAATGGTTTGATGCCATGTGGTCCATTACAGTCAATGCAGTTATTTGCATTGTCGACAGAAGATCCAATTAAGGGTGCGCTTTCTATGCTGGCATTTAGTCTTGGAACAACACCTCTTATGTTCACTTTTGGTGCGATGAGTACTTATCTTTCAAAGAAATTCACCGAAAAATTAATGATATTTAGTTCGATACTTGTGATTTTGTTAGGACTTGGAATGTTGAACAC
>CANRNK010000080.1 GCA_947631985.1 uncultured Lachnospiraceae bacterium
AGCCTTTTCTTTGTTTTCCAAATTCAAGTACTGTTCAAACAAAAGCCTTTTTTCATCCATACATTACCCACCCTCTCCTTTTAAAGAAAAAAAACGTACCATCTATGAATAAATGGTACGCAATTTATTTCTTTTTGTCAAGAAAGTACTTCGAATTAGTTTCCACACTCAACACTGATTTTATTAAAAATATTCATGATTTCTTCCGTTTCAAGAATCGACTTCTGCTCTTCTTTTTTATCCAGAATGACTTTTCCTTCATGCATCATAACAATCCTGTTTCCATATTCTACCGCATACCTCAGATTGTGTGTCACCATAATCGTAGTGAGCTTTTTCTCCCGAACAACCTGATCTGTAAGCGACATAATGATTTCTGCTGTTTTAGGATCAAGCGCTGCAGTATGCTCATCTAAAATCAGAATGTCAATCGGGGTCATTGTAGACATCAGTAGAGAAAGTGCCTGTCTCTGTCCACCAGACAAAGCCCCCACCTGTGTTTCCATTTTATCCTCAAGCCCAAGATTTAGTGGTCTTAGCAAACCTCTATAATACTCTGTTTTCTGCTTATTCGTTCCTCTGCTCAGATTAAATGCCTTTCCCTTATTATCTGCAATCGACATATTTTCTAAAATATTCATAGAGGGACAGGTCCCCTTTGAGGGATCTTGAAAGACTCTGCCAATCCTTCTATGTCGCAAAAATTCCTTCATTTTCGTAATGTCCTGCCCATTGATGAGAATTTCACCCTGATCAATTTCAATGTTTCCACAAATGATATTCAACATCGAGGTTTTGCCTGATCCATTACTTCCCACTACCGAAACAAACTCGCCAGCCTCAACTGTAAAATCAAATTCTTTGAACAGACATATTTCATTGACCGATCCAGGATTATAGTTTTTACTGATTTTCCTAAGCTCTATCATATCGCTTTCACCTTCTTCTTTTTATCCTTTCCAATCACTAGAATTAGAAGGAATAAACCAGCCGTTATCATTTTCAGGTAACTTGAAGGGAGACCAAGTCTTACTGCAATTGCAACACACGCCTTGTAGATCAGTGCCCCTGCAACTACGCTGGTTGTAATATTGAAAAATGAAATTCTTTTGAAAAGGCTCGTTCCAATAATAACACTTGCGAGTCCAATCACCGCGGTTCCTGTTCCAATTGAAATATCAAAAAATCTCTGCTGCTGTGCAAATAAACATCCACTCAAAGCAACAAGACCATTTGCAATGGAAAGACCTACGATTTTAACCAATCCTTTTTCTTTTCCCAAAGAGGTGACCAGTGTTTCATTATCTCCTACTGCCCGTAGCAAATACCCTGATTTCGTATTTAAGTAGGCATCCAAGATCAGCTTCGTCAGAATAGCAATCGCTGCGATTACAAGAACCGTCTGATATGCTTTCAAATCGCCTGGAATCAAAGAATCAAATAAACTGTTATCAAAGATGGTCTGCATATTGTAAATCGGAAGATTTGCCCTTCCGGCAATCGCAAGATTTAGCGAATACAGAGCTGTCATCATAATAATGCCTGAAAGTAAATCCCTGACTTTAAACTTAACATGGATCAGGCCTGTTAAAGTCCCTATGATTCCCCCTGCAAGAAAACAGATGGGTAGGGTCAGTATCGGAAATACACCTTTTGATATCATAACAGCTGTTATTGCTGCTCCCATTGGGAAGCTTCCATCTACCGTCATATCCGGAAAATCAAGTATTTTGTAAGTAATATACATGCCCAATGCCATAATCGAATAAATAAATCCCTGCTCCAGTACACTTAATAATAAAGTCACGTGATTCTCCTTTTGGCTGAAATCAATCTAGTTATCCTGTTGCATTTTGCCAAATGGATTCTAGAATTATTCAACTACTATTTTTTCAAATTTTTCTTTTGCGAGAGCAACATATTCTTCGTCAAGCTCCATACCAAGATTTGTAGCCGCTTCTAAATTCACATAAAGACTTGCTTCGGAAATAATCTCAAAGGATAGTTCCTTGGCGGTTGCTTCCTTGCTTAACACTTTTGCAGCCATCGTTCCTGTCTGTTTCCCGAGTTCAAAATAGTCAATTCCAACAGATGCAACGCAGCCATTTTTAACCTGCTCTACTTCACTACCAAATACCGGAATCCCTTTTTTGTTAGCTGCCTCTAAAAGTGTCTGCAATGCAGATACAACAGTATTATCCGTCAAATTTGTGATACAGTCAACTTTTTCAACAAGATCTGCTGCTGCAATTGGAACGTCTGCAATTGTATTGATTCCACTTTCTACAATTTCAAATCCATAGTCTTTTGCATATTTTTTATACTCTTCAATTGTACTAACTGAATTTGCCTCACTCGTTGTGAACAAAATTCCAATCTTCTTCGCATCAGGCATTAACTTCCGGATCATCTCTAACTGATTGGTAACTGGTAAAGCATCAGAAGTTCCTGTTACATTACCTGCACTTGTTCCATCCGCATTGGCAAGTCCAGCTCCGACAGGATCCGAAATTGCAGTATAAATTACTGGGATTTCTGTGTTCATTGTCGAGTTATAAGCACTCATCGCACTTGGTGTCGCGATTGCACAGATCATATCCACTTTTTGGGAGACAAAATTGTCAGCAATTGTTGCTGCTGTACCCGTGTCAGCCTGTGCATTATCAAATAATATGGTGAGATTCTCTCCTTCAACATATCCAGCCTGTGCTAATCCTTCCAAAAAGCCTTCTTTACAGTTGTCAAGTGAACCGTGCTCTGCAAACTGCGAAATTCCGATTGTAATTGAGTCCGATGTACTTTCCTTTGCCTTCTGGCAGCCAGTCAACGCCATGGCCGTGAATGCTGCTGTTAACATGATTGCTATGATTCTCTTCTTCATACTTTTTCTCCTCTTTTCCAGTTCTACTGGCTTTTGCATTGTTATTGTTTTTGGAACATAAAAACCGCCCCAAGCATATGCTTGAGGCGGTAATAGATTTCTATTATCGCGGTACCACTCAATTTGACGAATTGTCCACTCTCTCACGTACTAACATACATGCCGATTTGGTAACGGGTACGGATCCCGGCAGCGCCTACTTTGTTTCAGACTGCCCTCAAAAGTCCATTCACCTATATTTCCTATACTGCAATCTCATCTTCTGCAGCTCTCTGGGATAGTTCCTATAGCTTACTCTTCTTTCTCTTCGGTTTGTTTTTATATGTTTATTAGATTACCCTAATGTATCCAAGTTGTCAATTACTATTTTCAGTTCAATGTACATATTGTCAGTTCAATGTTTTTCTTATTTATTTTCTTCTTTATTTTATTCTTTATTTTCTTCTTTATTTTTTTCTGTTTTTCTGCTTTTCCCAGGGGAGATTCCAAACAATTTTTTGTATGCTCGTGAAAAAGTAGTAAGCTCCTTAAACCCACTTTCATAGCAGACTTCCATCACCGAAATCCCTTGGAGAAGTAGATTCCTTGCAAGAAAAAGTCGTTTTTGATTGATATAACTTCCTATTGTATATCCGGTTTCTTCTCTAAAAATGCGCATCATGTGATACTTACTCATATAAAACTGGCTGGCAAGCACATCAATGCACAACTCTCCTTGAAGATTCTGATTAATGAAACTTATGATTTCAATTACCTTCTGATTGCAGATATCTGTTACTACATACTCCGTATACTCATGAAGTACTGCCCGATTCAGATGGATCATAAATTCCAGAAATAACAAATGTAGATACAGCGTCTGTGCATAAGGTTCCTGGTCTCTTCCTGTCTCCTGGTTTTGTATTTTAAAGTTGATTTGTTTTATTTCTGTCACAATCTGGTTGAGACGGCTTTTTTTAAATTCTTTGATTCGAATAACGTTTGCATGTTCTCTTGCTGCTTTCTCCATACAATCTAGTAAGTTGTAGGTCTGGTCTTTATATTGCTCCAGGTATCCTGGACTGATATAAAATACAATTCTTTCATACCCTGTCTTTTGATTAATTCTCAACTTATGAATCTCATTTTGATTCACAATCACAATATCATTTGGCTCTAACAGATATGATTTTCCCTCCACTGTATACTCTACATCACCCTGCAAACACAGTATAATCTTATGAAATTCATGATAATGGCTTTCAAAATCAGTATTGTTATAATCTGATAAATAAAAACACCTCATGGGTTCAAGCAAGTAACCCCGGTTTTCATATTCTTCAAGTTCAATGATACTATTTTTGCATTTCTCTGCCATAATCCCTCCATCAGATCTTTCCGCAGATCTTTCTTCCATTCCTATTATGCATAAGTTGAGCATTTTTTGCAATATTATAAGCATTTTTTATCTTTCTTTTGCAAAAAATGTCATATAGAATATGGAGTATAAGGTTATATTGTGACTTGATGATACGCGACCAAAGGTCGCAGATTGGAGCTGAAAATGAGTCGTTTTTTCGATTTAATTAACAATGTATTTCGTTTTGTAACTCCTGTTTCAGATTTTTTCTGGGAATTTCCCGCCAATTTTTCCTGGTATGCATCCATACCTGTTCTGGGAAATTTCTCCCTTGCTGTCATTTTACTTGTAGGATCCGGTATCTTCTTCACCATAAAAACAGGGTTCATTCAGGTGACACACTTCACGCAGGGAATAAAACTTTTATCAAAAAAGAAGAGCGATGAAATTGGTATTTCATCACTCGCCGCATTTTTTCTCAGTTCCGCTATGCGTGTTGGACCAGGCAATATCCTTGGCGTCACAGGCGCAATCTCAGTTGGAGGACCAGGTGCCCTATTCTGGATGTGGATCTCCGCTTTTTTTGGTATGTCAACGGCATACACGGAATCAGTTCTTGCTCAGATCTTCAAAGAAAAAAAAGAGAAAGAGTTTGTTGGAGGTCTTCCATTCTATGGAAAACGTTTATTAAAAAACAGCGCTTTGGCAGGCATTCTACTCTCGGCTATGTTTATCCTTTATGCAATCTGCTGTCTACCTGCCCAAGGTTTTAATGTAGTCTCATCAACCTTACAGATGATCCAAGTTTCTTCCGGATATACACTTTCAAACACTTCATTCGTATCCTATCTGATTGCATTCCTTTTGGTCATTTTTATAGCATATATCGCATTTGGAGGCATCAAAAAAGTGACTAGGTTAACCGACCTTCTTGTCCCTGTAATGGCTATTGTCTATATTCTGACTATTCTATTTTTAATTTGCTTCAATCTTGGATCTGTTCCCTACTTTTTCAAAGCAGTTTTTGGCGGTGCTTTCCAGATTGATGCAATCTTCGGTGGTGCTTTTGGAACCATCATTTCTCAAGGCGTAAAACGTGGGCTGATGTCCAATGAAGCTGGACAGGGAACAATCACCATGGCTGCTGGTGCTGCAAACAACGAACATCCCTGCGAGCAGGGATGTGTTCAGTCAATCGGTGTGTTCTTAGACACAATTGTTGTCTGTACTTTAACTGGCTTTATTGTGATCATGGCACATGTCTGGACAGGTGCCGAATCGGAAAACTGGTTTGCGATGGACAGGCTTCCCCGTTTTCTTGCATCTGCTGAGACACTTAGTCCAACACAGGGTGCATTTCCTCTAATTTCATTTTTATTAACTTTGTGTTTCTGTCTGTTCGCACTGACAACTTTGATTGGAATGATAAGCTTTTCTGAAATAGCAGCAAACCGAATCAGTCGTAATCCAAAATTCATTGCCCTGATACGAATACTAGGAACACTGATTACAGGGTTTGGTGTCATGTGCTCACTTGCAGGCCTCAATCTTGGCAACCTATGGGCAATCTCAGATCTCGGAAATATACTCATTGTATTTGCCAACATCCCACTCCTGTTTCTTGGATCCCGTTATGTATTTAAAGCAACGGCACATTATAAAAAAGGAGATGGCACTCCCTTTACTTCCAAAGTGATTGGTATCGAGTGTCCTTATTGGGATGAGCGAAATCTCTGATTCTATGAACTGATATATTCTTCTCTGATACAGGTTTTCTTTTTATTTCTCTTGTCCTCATATAGTACATGGTCTGCTTCCTTCAGAATGTCCTTTAAATCCACATTTGAATGACAGATCAGCTCTTTAACTCCGATTGACAGGTCTACATAATATGGTTTATTGCTGGAAGCGTTTAGTTCATTTAACTGCGCTTCCAGTTTTTTCTTAAAAGATTGAATCAGATTTGGTTCATTGATAATTGCAAAGGCAATAAATTCATCTCCCCCGAGTCTGCCAATCGCATCTGTCGAGCGAAAACTCCTCTTCAAAGCGGTGGCAATTCCCTTTAGCGCAAAATCACCTTCCTGGTGACCGAAGGTATCATTTATCTCTTTTAAATTATCCATATCAGCATAGACAACTGCTGCAAGACAGCCTTCATGATCAGAAATTTTATCCAGCATACTTTCAAATACACCTCTTCTGTTCATAATGCCGGTTAATTCATCAGAAATAGACAGGTGGTTCAGCAGATCATTTTTCCTGCTGATTAGTTCGAGACTTGCTTCTAATCTCTTTTGCATCTTCATCTGTTCTCTTGTCAGATGTAAATACTTCAACGCAGTGCCAATCTGAAGACTAATCGTATAGGCAAATGAAGCATCTTTTAGATCTGCTTCACAAAACAAAAGACCATACTGTGTCTCATTTGCAAACAGATTAAAATGCATCGCCATATATCGTTTGGAATCGATTCCAGCCGCCGTAATGCTTTCTTTCAAGGTCAGAAACGGTCTTTCATTTGCTTCAAAAGATATAATTCCTCTGTCGTCCTGTTTTGCCGCAAGATACATTTTATCAGGACAAACCCAATATTTGTTATTAAAATTCACAATTGGTTCTTTAAATAAGTAGATATATGCTCTTTTAAAATGAAGCATTTGCATTTTATCAACAATTTGATAGAGTGCTTCTTTTTCGTTGGTAGAATACAGCATCGCGTCCTGAACAATATAAGTGGAATACCAGGCTTCTTTCTTGTATCGATTTACCAAAAGATTATTTTCATTTAAGGCGGTAGTTCTGATAATCTGACAGACAATCGTTGAAAATCTGGAAAGTTCCTTTTGTAAAATATTATTCCTTGTTCGCTGAGATACCTCTTCAAAAAAATATCGAAATGCATATTCTAATTTATCCAAAGAGAAGCATTCCAGATTTTTCTTGTCAAGAAGAAAGGATATTTTTTCATGTAAGGCTTCCAGAGACCCTGCTTTTCTATTCCCATTCACAAAAATAGCCACAACAGTATCTACAATCTGATCAATATTCTCACATAGTAAAACTCCAATTCGTTCTTGCGGAGAATGGTTAAAACTCTCATCAACTATGAATTCTTTCATTTCAAGAATCCATTGTTTTTTATCTTCTTTACGTTGTATTTCATTGTTAACCGTTGTTTTGTTCAGACAACCACAAGATTCCCTGCAAATTAATTTTGAATCAAGGATGCGTGATCCAGTCTGCTTTCCTTCCATCAGATCCATTGCCATTTCCACTGCCTGGTAACCAATTCTATACGGCTTTACCCTGACAGTCGTTAAAGCAGGGGAACAGGAAATGGTCTGTGGTATATCATCAAAGCCTGTAATCGCAATGTCTTTTCCAATTACGAGTCCTCTTTTTTTACATTCGCGGTATGCTCCCATTGCCATCATGTCATTTGCAAAACAGATTGCCTCAATATCAGGATGTGAATCAAGAATCTCTCCAACCAGTTCATCCGAATACTCAGTAAAATCACCATATCCAATCATTCCGTCTTCAATTGGAATCTTATATTTGGACATGACAGACAAATAGACATCCAATCTTTCTTTGGCATCAAAATTACTCTTCCTTCCGGTAACAAAAGCAATTTTACGATAGCCATGGTCAAGAATCAGATGTTCCATACATTGTGTCAATCCCGTCCGATTATCTAAGACTACGCAGGTATCTTCATATCCGCGGTCTTCAAGGACAATCGATGGAATTTTATCAAATTTAGCCAGAAATTCCTCTGTTCGCTCGCTTCCCAAAAAATCAATTACTGTCCCAAGTGAAATTAGTAAAAAATCGATCTCTTCTTTTTCAACAAAATCATAAACCGTATTAAACTGGTAATCATAATCTTCTTTACTTCCAAGAAGTCGTTTCTCATAAAACGACTTTGAATGCATGCCCGGAAAAATCAAAAGATTTGCATCAAAGTCCTTGGCTGCCCGATTCATTGACATAACAAGCTCATAGGAATGTGGTGCTTCAAGGTTACCGGTTATGACACCGATATTCTTCCTTTTACCCATTTTGTAAACCCCCGATGGTAATACGTAGTCCCCCGACAAATCTTTAGTACTTTAGTACTATTTGTTTTAGATTATACCCCTTTAATTTGAATCCGTCTAGCAAATCATATCACAGATCTTAGAATTTATTCCATCTACAGATACGAAAACTCCGGTCCCTTTCGAGGACCGGACAATTTCAACTATTTATTTAGGCGAAAACACTTCCTCTTATGATTAATAATTCTCCGCCTTGATTTCAAAATATGCCATAGGATGCGCACAAACTGGACATACGTCAGGTGCTTTTGGTCCTATGTGAATATGCCCACAATTATTACATTTCCATAGCAGATCACCATCTCTTGAGAAGACAATGCCTGTTTCCACATTTTCCAGTAATTTCCGGTATCTTTCTTCATGCTCCTTTTCAACAGCTGCAACTCCATCAAACAGTTTTGCAATTGCTTCAAAGCCCTCTTCTCTCGCGTCTTTTGCAAAATTTGCATACATATCTGTCCACTCATAGTTTTCACCCTGTGCAGCATCAAGCAGGTTAGAAGATGTACTTCCAATTCCTTCATGGAGAAGTTTGAACCAAAGTTTTGCATGTTCTCTTTCATTCTTAGCTGTCTCTTCAAAAATGGATGCAATCTGTTCAAATCCATCTTTTTTTGCTTTCGATGCATAATAAGAATACTTATTATTTGCCTGTGATTCTCCAGCAAATGCTTCCTTCAGGTTTGCTTCTGTTTTTGTTCCTTTTAAATTTGGCATTTCTTTTCCTCCATAGTAAAAATTTTTTTAAATAACATTTTTATTATATCACATGCAATTAAATAATTACCATCCATTTCCTGTTTTTCTTCTACTTTTTCTTTCTACGACTTTCAATCTCTTTTTTTAATTCTTCCAGAAGCAAATTATACTTCTTTGACTTCATGGTTGGGTTCCCGAGAATCAAATTCCTTTTATGAAAATCAAAGAGGCTCCCTGCCTGGCGTATCTTATCAATATGTGCTCCAAAACTACCTCGTATTTCTGCAATTTCATCCCTGACATTTTCAACGTACGTACCTGGTTTTTCCTGAATTGCCTTTTTTAGATTGCTAAGTCTATCTTCAATTCCGTTATACAGATCCTCCGTTTTAATAAGATTCGTCTGTCTCCACAATTCATTTTTTTCGAGAATCAGTTCTTTCTTCTGTCCAATCTCATTCGCAATTCCATTTTTCGTATTATCAAGTACCGCTATCATGACATCGAGCCTTTTCTGCATTCGGAAAAGTTCCTCTTTTGCATGCTCCATTCTGATCAGAATATCTCTTAGATCAAGTGCTGCTCTGAAAGAAAGTGCAAAGTCAACAGTAATCAGAATTGTCAGAATCGTAGCGAGCACACTTAAATAAGTCTGATCCAGGGTAAGCACAAACCGTTCAATTGGTTGATGAATAACACGTGTCATTAAAACAGTCAGTCCCCCCCATGCGATGGAAGAACTAAGACAAACCTGCCCCTGATAATTGAATTTCAGATTGGAATAGTCCCAATATCTTACTTTGAACAGAAACTCCATCAAAACACCTGTTATGTATTCCAGTAAAGTTGCGCCAATCATTCCCGCCAGAAACAGGTACAGAATCTGGTCTGAAAAAGGTCTGGACACAAACAACATTACAATCGCTCCACTCCCATACAGGGGTAGAAATGGACCTCTGATAAATCCTCGATTAATCAGTCTTCTTTTTTTTATAGAAACATAAACTGATTCAAAACACCATCCTATCAGAGAATAGAGATAAAAAAATAGTAACCACTGTAAAAAAGAATAGGCAAACATAAACTCCTCCTAAACAAAGCTGATGACAGCATCCACGGGTGCCTGTACTTTCTTTATTTCCTTGGCATACAATACGGGCCCTTCCCCACGGTATTCTGCAAAATACTCTCTTTTCAATGTTGCTGTTACTTCTATCCATTCTTTTGGTTCAAGTGCCTTGGCATTCTCATAAACACAGGCAAATCCAAGAAAGGCCATGTCATCTGCACAGCAAGTCATTGCCATACGCCCTGGTACAAAAACTATTTCTGGAAAACTAGAAGGTTTCAAAACATATGCTTTGAACTTTACTGTTTTATCAATATATCTTTCAATTTGTTCGAGTACATCAAGATACCAGATTCCGTATGCTTTCCCATCCAGATTGATAATCGGATTCTCTAAATCATAGGGGAGCTCCTCTTCCATAATCTGGCTTAGTTCCCCTTCTGCATCTTCAAAAATAATCTCTGCACTTTGATTGATTGCCTTCACATTTCTTTTATACGCACTCAGGTCTGCAATTCCTTCGCATCGATTAAATATGATCATATCAGATTTTCTAATCATTTCTGCCATTTTAGTCTTCATATTTCCAAAATATGACTGAAACGTAGATGCGTCAATCATCGTAATCTGTTGCTGTACTTCCCAGTTTTCTGGTAATTTCACATTTTTGGCATCCCACATCCCATTAAATTCAATTACAATTCTCTCTGGTGCAAAGTCTTTTTCAATTTTAGAAAGTTGAGCTGGATCAAAAAAAGCTTCTTCCTCTATCGAACTCATCACCGTATGATTGCTTTCTAAGAAATCCTTTTCGTATTCGTTTTCTCCCTCTTCGCACAGCAAAAGAAGTGTTTCTCCCTCTATTTCAAAGTAAGGCTGAGATAATGTGTACTCAATAAATTCTGTTTTCCCACTTTCAATAAATCC